>CALHRJ010000476.1 GCA_938038395.1 uncultured Deinococcales bacterium
GGGATGCACTTACTTATCTGACCCAAGTTTAAAACCATAGGCACATATGCGAAAAAGTATTAACACCTTGTAAACTAAAATATCTTTGTACAAGCTACGTTTTATCTGTAAGGGAATAAAACATCCATAGTAGCTTGTACACTCTAATAACGCCTAGTTTCACCAAATAGGTGTCATTAGTTTAGTTATCCATCAAAACAAAATTATATTGAATTTTCAAAACTATTTTCTTGTGTGATATACCGTCCTGCACAGCTTTTGTAAAAACTTAAAGTATCCACGGAACTATCTAGATATCTGGATATTTTCTCGGTGTTTCATGTCCCAGCGTTTCCACTGAATGTTGACCCATACTGAATGGGTTTGCTCTTACTCACCTCCGATTGCCGATTTGTTGCTGGCTCAACAAATCGTGGAAGTGTTTTCCATACTGGTCTAATACCGAAATGAATCAAGAATGTCGTAATGCCAAAAATAAGCATAGGTTGGAAAGTACTCATCTTTCGGTTCTTTTGAAGATACAAGCGGCAACATGACTATGGCATTTATCTTTCAGTTTAGTATAACTACCTAATTACTGGAGCAAGAAGTACCCACTTTATTCACCAATTAGCTTGAAATCACAATCAAGTAAGTGTTTGGTAGTCAGAAATATGAACAATTATTAATATCTATTAATGCGCTTTGTCATTTCTAGAGCGCATACAAATAATCTGATGTGCCTTATTATTCCCTACCATTGGAGGCAAACTTAATGACTGTTACAAAATTGCAAAATGAATTAAATACACTTTTGACTCAACCGACTAAAAAACATAGCGAAGAGCACCTTGTTTTGTCTATGCTTAGTGAGAGCTATACTCAACGCCTAAACGACATAGGCTTTAGCTACGATACTCTGTTAGGGTTTTACCAAGAGACCAGTGAAGTCATCGAAAGCTACCTTAAACAACAAAAACTGGGCAACTTACTCCACGATGAGAGTTTTGATACTCAAAAGCTCTTAAAAAGCATCAAAGCAAAACCAAGTAGTTTTTTGCTACGCTGGAATCATTTAGACTTTGAAAAAGCTATCAGTCAGCATTTTGAAGTTGCTGGTGCACCCACGACTGCTGAAGTTACAGAAAAAAGTCATCCAATCTTCAGTCGTCCATTCTTTATAGCCTTTAAGGGCTTACGTTCTTAAACACGTAACAAAGTCATTCACTTTATTTCTCCCCTTGCTTAACTATTAGGCAAGGGGATTTTTATGTGTATTTGGCTTGTCCGTGGCTTTGCTAACAATTGCTTTACGGTCAAGATGATAAGCTGCAATATGTAGCACCTATGTAATCCACAGAGTTTTTCCCCACAGGGGTCAGCCAGAAACAGTTTGTTTTCCTGAACACTTTTTCTTAGACACCTTGGGCTTCTTTTTATCTTAAATTTAAAAGGGCTACAGAAATAACATACATTTTTGGAGGGTTATCAATGGAATACAACTTTATCGGTCGTGATTTAGAAATAACTGATGCAATGCGCTCTCATGCCGAAGATAAGTTTGATAAGCTCGACCGTTTTTTTAACCAGATTATAGATGCAAAAGTCGTTATGTCCTACAACAGTAAAGGCACCTCTACACCTGCAAGGGTTGAAGTTCAACTCAACATTCCCAATGGCCTATTACGTGCTGAAGAGAATGGTGTAGATACCTATGCTGCGGTTGATTTAGTTCTAGATAAGCTCGAGCGCCAGCTCAAGCGCTATAAAGGCAAGTGGGAAGTGCGTCAGCAGCGACAACAGCAAGAAGATCCTAGCCCCTTCTTAACCTTAACCGATGAAAATGACTATGTAGAAGAACCTGCCGAAGTTGTACGTGTAAAACAACACGTTCTCAGACCTATGGCACCAGAAGATGCTGCTATCCAAATGGATGGCTTAGGGCATGACTTTTACCTATTTAGAAACTCAGAGACAGATAAAGTTAGTGTGATTTACTTACGTGATGATGGGAACTACGGGGTGATTGAACCTGCTAACAGGTAGATTCTAAATTTGAAGTTCAGAGGCTGATACTTTACTTTAGTATCAGCCTTTTTTCATGACTATAAATGCTGATGGACTTTTTTGAAAACCCGCATCAGCAAGAATTTCTTGTGTGTCTGCAGCATCTACTGGACAAAAACAGCTAAGCTGTGCCGTAGACTGTTCAGTGGCTTTTGCATTAGCAAAAGCTAGGCAAGCAACTGAATCACCTGCAAAAAATGCTATGTGTAGTGCCTGTTCTGGCATAAAACGTGCCCCACAGATAATGACACTTTGGGTATGTGTATCTTCGTAGACCTGACCTTGTTCTACAAAATTAGCAATTTGCCCAATATTTAGCTTATAGCCAGTATTTAGCTTATAAAAAGTACGGTTCATTACCGTGAAATGTTTCCATTGCTGTAGATGTGGTTGGATTAGGGAAGTAGCTCGAGCCACATCCTTAACTTGCTTAAAATCATGGTCTGAACGAGATGTCTCACTAGCTTTTGTAAAGCCTAAAAAAGTTTCTTCCAACTCAAACCCAGAATATTCTGCTAAGCCCCTACTAACTTTATTCTGCAACCCCGTATACATTCGCATAGTTGAAATATTATCTTCAACTGCTACGTCAGCAAACCTCTGATACAACTTTTTGCCAATTCCCTGCCCTTGCACTTCAGGAATGACTCGCAATGTTTCAAGCCACGCTGTTTCATTTGCCAAGACCGTAAACTTAGCACAGGCAACAATTTCACCATTCAACTCCGCAAGCATGAATTCACCACGAGCATCATTTAAAAACATCTCAAAGACATTAGGTAGATAACGTAGCTTAGGCGTAGATTTTTCTTCTACCTTGAATAAAGCTGCTTTATCATTTGCAGTGACTTTACGGATTATAAGCATAACGCTACTTTACCCCATCACCAGATATGTTCATTCAAAAATATTCTCTTGTGTACCCACACACTATGTCATTCTGAGCAACGCAGATACTCTGAAAGGAAGTATACATAGAACAGGCATATTTTTGCATTTTTATCGAGATACTTCACGACGCTACATTCAGCATGTCATCCTGAACTCTACAGAACCTAAAAGCAGACAAAAAAATATCCCTTTGGTAATGAATCAACCAAAGGGATACTAGATTTATAGATTTCCAAAAACTTAAGGCTGTAAACGACCTTCATCTCTTGGGAAAGCTCTTGCAAAGCGAACATTTTCAATACCAAGCAGCAATGCAGTCAAACGCTCTGCACCAATCGCAAATCCGCCGTGTGGTGGCATGCCGTGTTTAAAGACTTCTAAGTAACCAGAGAAAGCTTCAGGATCCATCTTACGAGCCTCTAGCTCTTTCACGAGCATGTCATATTCATGCACACGCTGACCACCAGAGGTAATCTCTAAACCACGGAAGAGTAAGTCAAGACCTCGTGTTAGCCCATCTTCTGTTGGATAGGTATAGAAAGGTCTGGCCGCTTGTGGATAGTTCGTGACAAACACAAAATCAGAGTCATGCTCTTCTTTTGCCCAACGACCTAACAAACGCTCTGCTTCTGGGTCTAAATCCTTACCACCAGTTTCGTAATCAAACTTTTCTTTGATCAAGGCTCTTGCATCAAACAAAGATATGCGTGGGAAATCCACGTCTATATTTGGCATGACTGCACCAAGGCGCTCGAGCTGATTTCCACAACGCTCAGCCACTTTGCCCATCATGGACTTAAGCAATGCTTCTTCTAAGTCCATGACATCACTATCGTCTTGTATAAAACCCATCTCAACATCTAAGCTTAAGTATTCACTCAAGTGGCGGCTAGTATGGCTTAGTTCTGCACGAAATACTGGCGCAGTCTCGTAAACACGTTCATATACGCCAACCATGATTTGCTTATAAAGCTGTGGTGACTGTGCAAGATACGCCCTTTTACCGTAATAATCTATTTCAAAAAGGTTAGCGCCACCCTCTGCACCTGCCGATACAATTTTAGGAGAGTATATTTCGGTAAAGTCGTTATCATCTAAGTATTCTCTAAAAGCTCTTACTAATTCGGCTTGTATTTTCAAAATAGCTTGTGCTTTTGGTTCACGCAGACTTACATAACGGTAAGTGAGGTTGGTATCTGGATTAACGTTCCAAGCTGTTTTAGGAATTTCGATAGGTGGAGCATGGGTAGCTTCTGTGATGATTTCTAGTTCACCAGAATCAAAAGCACTGACCTCAAAGCCACTTGGTGCTTTTGGATTTTCGGCAACAGTTCCTACAACAGAAACACAGCTTTCATGTAGTGGTAAGTCTGTCTTTTTACTAAAGACACACTGCACAACACCACTGCGATCACGAAGATGCAAAAAGCGCACACCACCAAGGTCACGGCGGTTATGTACCCAACCTGTTACACGAACTTCTTTACCAACGTGGTTGGCAACATCAGAAACTAAAATTCTATCAACACTCATGTCAATCTCAACTCCGTAAAACTATAAATTAAAACCGCAAATTAAACGCTATTGTCAACATACAAAAAAAAACCCGAGGATTCTCCTCGGGGTATAAACGCAAAGATTCGCGACGCTTATGCCCCGTGCAACCTATTATCAGAATTATCTTCTCTAGTGAGAAATGGTTTGGTGACTTGTGGACTGCGTCTCATTAGCAAAAAGCCTAGCAAGCAAAAGACTAAATGTCAAATAAAAATGCCTAGTAATGGCGTAATTTTCATCACATTTTTCAGTAAATCTGTCTAATAATGAACAGGGATGATGAATTCCCAGATATCTAGGGGCTTGCCTCGAAACAAAAAGAATCGACGTATGGCTTGCCAGACAAGATTTCTTTGTTGATACCCCGTCGACTTGCTGCGGGGTCCGTTCATTTACAGATTTTATTCACAGCTTTAGCTCCATATCCATAGCTATACTGTACAAAAGAAACCACTTACTAATTTATTTCAGTAAGTGGTTTCTTTTGATGATAGTCTGGTAGCTATCAATACGGAGAAGAGAGTAAAAAGTGTCTTGAAACATCTATTTCACTCAAGATACAAATTATCATTTGTCCATTTCTGAATACATCACAAAACTGTAACAAAAGTACTACTTTTAGATTTTGAAACGGTTCAATCGTCGTCTGAATTTGTAGAGATTAGGGAACGAGTATTCTTTAAGTTTTTATAATTCTTCCAGTCATCTTTACTCGTGTTAGATACATTATCTGTCACTTCATCAAGTGTTTGCTTAAGATTTTGCTGGACACCTTTTGGAATCGGTGGTACTGCTCCTTGAAATGGCTTTGAAGGTTTAGCAGGTGTAATTGTTTTACTGACTGGCATTTCGACTGGGCTGTCATTAGCTATAGCTGCGGCATTTGTTGCTTGATGTGCTTCAGCTTGTGTCTTGCGTATTTCCTTATCTACGAGTAAGCGCTCTGCTGCAATGCGGCTCGAGCTATTGGTCATACGAACAACTTTTTCCTCTTCATTGTTAGTATTCCCAAAGATATCTCGTAATTTATTTTCAGGTTGGATCGGCGCTGTTATTTCAGTAGTTACATTTGTTGGAGGTTCTATTGAAGCTTCGCTAGAATTATCCTGATGGCTATCTCTTCCGCCTCTTCCACCTCTTCCACCTTGCCCAGTAACGCCACCTGGTTGACGGAATTTGGTCATATCCTCAGCAGGATGAACAGGATCTACCTCAGCAGTATGAAATAACCAGATATCATCACGTCTTTCAGAAGTAGAAAAGATATCATTTTCAGGTTTTGGAGGTTTTAACAAAGTTGCTTCATGACCGACATCAACCGATTTATTTTCTGCACCAAAATCCAGCGCTTCGCTACCTTCTTCTGCAAATTGAGCAAAAGCATCTACATTTGCCGTTGACGATCCAAAAGAAGTAGTTTTAAAAGCAGAAGATTTAGAAGACATCCCTTGTTGAGGCTTTGCAACGCCTTGACCAGTTGCAGCACTTTGTTTCTGGGTATTTCGCGTTTTAGGTCGTTTTTGTGTTTTACTTACTTTTTTGGCTACGGGAGCAGTTTCTAGACCAGTATTTAGCTCTGAGTCCAGTTGTTCTTGTGTAATCGTAGTTACGGGGTCATAACTTTCTGAAGAAGCAGCTCTTTTGGCAACAGCTTGTAAGGTACGGCTACGGTCTCTGTCACGCAAACCCATGGCACGAAGCTCTAGGGATAACCATATTATTAAGGCTGCTAGAAGAAAAATGAAGAATAACAGCAGTATGATGGAGACTAAGGGCTCGAGCGTCATGTATCTATATTATGATGCTTTTGCGACTTAGTCTACTAGGGAATTTACACATATTACACATATTACTGCCTTGAACATCTTTCAAAGCTTGATTCA
>CALHRJ010000477.1 GCA_938038395.1 uncultured Deinococcales bacterium
TTGGGTAAGCCACTCCAAGCACCTATCCTAATCGGTGCCATGACAGGTGGTTCAGAACTATCAGCCACCATTAACAAAAATCTGGCTATTGCAGCCGAAACAGTAGGCGTTGGCCTAATGTTGGGTTCACAAAGAGTCATGTTTGCAGATGAATCGGCTGTTGGAAGTTTTCAGGTGCGACCCTATGCACCGACAAGTCTCATTATTGGTAATCTAGGTGTAGCACAGCTTAATCGTGGTTACGGTGAAGATGAAGTCATTCGGGCCATAGAGTTAGTCAAGGCAGACGCACTAGCCTTCCACAGTAATCCTCTTCAAGAGGCTCTACAAAATAATGGTGATTTAGATTTTCGCTCCTTAACCACAAAACTATCGCAAATTATCAAAAGTGTGCCCTATCCCCTACTTCTCAAAGAAGTTGGTCACGGCTTAAGTCCCCAAGTTGTCGCTTTGGTAAAAGATATTGGCTTTGCTGCATTAGATGTTGCAGGCGCAGGTGGTACATCTTGGGCAAAAGTCGAAGATTTTGTTTACTACGGTGAAATCCAAAACCATGATTTGGTTGAGTGGGGTATTCCAACTGCAAAAGCCTTGATTGGCGCACACAAAGTTGTGCCACAAACCCCATTGATTGCATCTGGTGGTATACGCACAGGACTAGAAGCTGCCAAAGCCTTAGCACTTGGTGCATCTGCTGTGGCTATTGCGAAACCTTTGCTTAAACCTGCCACTGAATCTCCTGAAGCAGTCATTTATTACCTACGCAATTTTATTTGGCAATTAAAAGTTGCCATGCACTGCTCTGCGTGCCGCAGTATAAGAGAATTACAAAGTAGTCCCATAGATTTACGCTAATGAATTAGCTGACGCCTATACAGTTCTGCCACTAATCTGCCAATAATCTGACAGTATTCTGACACTAGTCTAAAGCCACTCCCTCCCATACAATACGCACTTATAGTTTTTTGATGTCCTAGCTTATTTTTCATGCACACTATTTAGAAAGTAGGAACCTCCATGACCACCAGTGCCACTAATTCAGGTAACAAGTTTCGTACAGAAGCACTTACCTTCGATGATGTATTACTTGTTCCTGCCCATTCCCAAGTCTTGCCAAAAGAAGTATCGATTGAAAGCCGCTTGAGTAGAAATATCGCTCTAAATACTCCGCTAGTTTCTTCAGCTATGGATACAGTTACAGAAACAAAGATGGCAATTGCTATGGCGCGTCAGGGTGGTATTGGCGTTGTACATAAAAAGATGTCTGTAGAACAACAAGCCGAAATGGTCCTAAAGGTTAAGCGCAGTGAGTCAGGTATGATCGTTGACCCAATCACACTGCCACCAGACGCCAAATTACAAGATGCTGAAGATTTAATGCGTGAGTACCGCATCAGTGGCATACCTATTATTGAACCTTCTGGCAAGTTGCAGGGCATTATTACCAATAGAGATATGCGCTTTGAAGAAGATTTTACCCTGCCTATTTTTAAACGCATGACGCGCGATGACCTGATTACTGTGCCAGTTGGTACGACCCTGAACGAGGCAAAAGAAATTTTACGTAAACACCGTGTCGAAAAACTTTTGGTTGTTGATGACAACTATTTACTAAAAGGCTTAATTACGATTAAAGACATTCAAAAAAATATTAAGTATCCAAATGCTGCTAAAGATAGCCTTGGCAGGTTAAGAGTTGCTGCTGCTGTCGGTGTGTCTGGGGATTTAGAAGCTCGAGCCCACGCACTCGTTCAAGCTGGTGTTGATGCCCTTGTATTAGACAGCGCCCACGGACATTCCCAAGGCATCATGGATGCACTAAGTTTCCTAAAAGAAAACTTCTCAACAGACATCATCGCTGGCAATATTGCCACCTCAGAGGCTGCACAAGCCTTGATTGATTGTGGCGCAGATGCAATTAAAGTTGGCATCGGCCCGGGTAGTATCTGTACAACCCGTGTTGTCACTGGTGTTGGTATGCCTCAACTCACAGCTATTATGGACTGTGCAAGCGTGGCAGCAGCAAATGATGTTCCCCTGATTGCAGACGGTGGCATCAAAATGACTGGCGACGCAGCCAAAGCGCTAGCAGCAGGAGCCGATACAGTCATGATGGGCAGCATGTTAGCAGGTACCGATGAGTCACCAGGCGAAAGCATTTTGCGAGATGGTCGTCGCTACAAAGTTTACCGTGGCATGGGTAGTTTAGGCGCTATGGCTGGTGGCAGTGGCGATAGATATTTTCAAGAAGATGCTAAAAAGTTTGTGCCTGAAGGCATCGAAGGCATCGTCGCTTATAAAGGCAGTGCTGAAGAAGTCATTTACCAACTTACAGGTGGATTGCGCTCAGCTATGGGCTACTGTGGCTGCCCTGATGTAGCAAGTCTGCAAAAAGCGCAGTTTGTGAAAATCACACAAGCAAGTTTGATTGAGTCCCATCCACACGATATTACCATTACTAAAGACGCACCAAATTATAGCCTTAGTAGAAAATCTTAAGTGTATAGAACAGACACTGCTCTCTAGATGCACAAAAGTGTTTTAGGACTATACAAAAAATTAGCTACCCAATAAAAACTATAGAGCACAGGAGAAAAGAAAAATTCTCTTGTGCTCTTTTTCTATATTTATAAGTTTAGTAGGTTGCTGCTCTAGCCCATTTGCAAAGATGCTAAATCTTCCTGTAAAGATAAGCGTATATCGCCAGTGCTATTATTTTCCGCATCACCACAACCACCTTCACCACTCGGACGAATGTGCGACTCATTGATATCAGCGTAGCCTTTGTAGGCATAAGGGTCAGTACCTGCCACCATAACTACATCACGAAAATCAGCAGTTGCCATAGTTTCACCCTGTTTAGGCAAGTTCCAAGGCAGCATACTTTCTGCACTCATATAGTGATTGACCAAAGCCCGACGGTAGCCTGACTTAGCAGTATTCGGCAAAGATCGGTGAAGTGTATAACCATTAAAGAAAACAATGCTCCCTGCTTTTAGTTCAACAGGTATGGCGTCCTCATCTTGGTAAGGAAATGCAAATGACTCAGCCGAGCAGTCAAACCGATAATCCTCTTGTACCTGCATAGGCCAGAGTATGCCAGGCTTATGTGAACCAGGAATCATCCAAAGACAGCCATTTTCAGTTGTTGCATCATCCAAGGCTATCCA
>CALHRJ010000478.1 GCA_938038395.1 uncultured Deinococcales bacterium
CTTCAAAGGTACTAGGTACTTTATCCTGTATTAGGTACTTTATCCTGTATATAGCCTTCAGAATGGTATTAGAGTACCAAAATCTTCAGCGTAGTCTCATTTAATATCCAACACCTGTTATGAACTTAGAAGCTGTCTGAAAAGTTCGTAGTAGATGTATTTTGAAGATTTGGTTAGTTGAATATCAGCTATTTTGACTAAGTTTTAGGACTTAAACTCAGAATTAGTTGATGCAAATCGATAAGAAAAAGACTTTTCAGACAGGAGAAATCCACTAGCTATTTAGAACATTTCCACTTTAGGTGCTATTGATACTACTTTCCCTATACAAAACACACTTTGAGATACCCTATCTCCTAAATAAAGGATTATCTGTTGAAAAGCAAGTACAGCTGACAACCAATAATAAGAGGGTTTTTCAGAGGCTAAGCTGAAAAAAGCTTATAGGTACAGAACCTATGGCTATATTGAAATTGTTAACCCTTACATTTTTACTTGTTAAAGCGCTAGGCAATTTGGGTACTAAGAAACAGCTCATCATGATTCTTGTTATCGTAAATGCAACTTTAAGTTATTGAAATTAAGACAGTTGCGCAAATTGCTGTTATGTCTTTAAGGAAAAATGATAAAATAAATGAAACGTTTTACAGCTGCATCTTGGGAGGACCCTATGGTTCATATAACTAAAACATCTAAAAATTCTAAACCTTACAAGAATTTCTTTTTATTATGCTTTTTACTGCTAGGTCTTTTGCTACAAAGTTGCGTTCCTCAAAACAGTGGATCTACCCCACTCAATCTACATGATATCTACTTTTACGATGGTACAGGTGGCTTACGCTACTCTATTTTCTATGGTGAACCGCGTGACTTTAACTCGGGTGAACAAACACTCCGCTTAACCTCAAGTCTTACCAGTGATGCTACTAAAGTTCCACCACTTAGTTTTCCAGAAGCACTCTATGTCAATAATCTCCCCTATCTTGAAAGTTCGTTAGAGCAGCGCCCAGTCAATTCATTCACTGCAAGTCGCTCCCGTTTTACAAGTGATATAAACTTCCAAGCAAACGAAGCCTTAAGCGAAGTTGTCTACTACGATGGTTTTTTCTGGTTTACCTTAGCTACAAACGCAACGACAAATCTTGACGCTGTCATAACCCCAAAAAGACGCTTTCAAAAACTCCAAGGCTTTGGGCAATTAACCAATGGTGAGGCGCAAGCACTCAGTAATTACTATGAAAGCCTTGACGATTCTTTGGTGATTGGCTTATTTGCACCTACAGATACCACGCAAGCTAACCCCAGAGCTGCCAACTTTGAAACCTACCGCGAAACACAGGTGTATATCCAAAGAGGCATACCGCTTAATGATGAACTAGTTTCAACTGCAGTGAATGGGGTTCGTTGGGAAGTCTTAGCATCTGGCACCGAAGAATCCATTGACCGTTCTGCTAATAGCTTTGAAATTGCTACAAACGCAGCAGATTTCAGCAGTCTTTGGAACGTGGCACATGCAAAATCGCTTAATCCTCCATCTCGACCAAACCTCAACCTCGAGCGCGAAAGTATTTTAGGCATCTTTTTAAGTAGTCGCAGAGACGAAAATTACAACTTAGATATTATCGATGCTGTTGAAGAATCTGGTGAAATTTACCTTGATGTTAAATTGATTGAAAACACTTTAGATCAGCCTTTATTCTCAACTACAGGTACCGACTCAGAAAATGTTATTAATCCATGGGTTTTAGTACGCATTTTAGAAGCGAATGTTCCTGTTGTCTGGATTCGAGATGCTAACAGTGGTGACTTGTTAGGTGTAGCACGTCGTTAGAAAACTACTAAAGAAAGACCATAAAGCCAAAATTTCTTACACCCTACAATCATTCATCTGCTCTAGAATAAGCCATGTCAAACTTATACCGAGTCTGAAAATATCGTTAATAAATTAACCAGCTTGAAGTATCAGGTGCTTAACCATATTCCGCATCACAGCTAGATATTTATCTACAAATGCGTCCTGAATTAATGAATAAAGCGGAATTAGTATTAGTCCAGTCTGGGCTAAGTTTTTTAGTGCTCAGTCATTTTTAGTGCTCAGCCAATAGTGCTCTATCGTTAGGAATTAGGTTTTATTATTTTGTTTAACTTTATCAAATCGCTTGTGATTGTATTGTTTGTAAAGGAAACAGGGACAGCTCGAGCCCCCCTAATTCCTATATCTATATTCATATTATTCACACTCTCCCCCACCCAAGCCCAACAAGGCAGCGGTGTAGCCTTGGAACCTACCTTCTTACCTGACCCCATATCTTTAAGTTATGTATCTGGCGGAACAGTCAACGCAGCAAGGCGCTACGGTAAAGGCTGTCGAGGGTTTATAAGTCATACTCCTGACCACACTGTCGAACTGCTCACCCCTTTTGACTTTTTCAGACTACATGTTGAAAGCGACTACGACACAACCTTAATCGTCAGACAAGAAAACAGCGACTTTCTGATGTGCAACGACGACGGTCAAGGCATCAATCCAGAAATTCGTGCTGAAAACTGGAAACCAGGGCGCTATAGCGTATATATAGGCAGCTACGACAAAAATATTCAAGCACCCTACACACTTTACTTAACCGAATACAAAAGTAACCGAAGCGACTTTGCAGTGAGTGAAGCAGCCTTGCCCTTTGTGAGTTTAGCTGCTGATTTTAAACCAGACCCTTATGTGTTGCAACACCGCGCAGGGGGTCCAGTCATTGGTTCTTCAAGTTTTAGTGATTCATGCCGTGGTTACGTCGCAGCTGAGGCAAACCATGTGCTCGAGCTCACCGATTCACTCCCCCAACTTCGCATCTCAGTTGAGAGTGTTGATGATACGTCTTTAATTGTGTTTGATCGCAAAAACAACCTACTGCACTGCAACGATGATACAAATGGTGCCAACCCAGAAGTTGTCATTCAAGATGCACCAGCAAGCATTTTCGAAATCTTTGTCGGTAACTTTCAAGAAGGTCAGCAAGCTGCCTATAAACTTGAGATTAGTAAAGATGCCCAGTAAAATCTAGTTCTACCAAATCGATTTGAGTGTATTAAGTTGAAACTCTTTCAATTCAAAGCTACCGTTGCCAGACAAACTGATATTACACTTTTGACTTTCTGGAAAAAGCCTTGCTGTTACACAGCGACCATGGGCAAACAACTCAACGGATGAATGGTCTAAAATTAGCTCGAGCCTCAGTACGTCCCCATCCACAAACAATGGCACTTTAACATCAGCACAACTTTGATACTTTTCTATATCAATAATTGGTCTAGTAAAGACTAAGTTCTTTGTAGTGCGGTCATAGTCAATGACAGTTTCATCAGGCGTTCCCTCAAACAAACTAAGCTTAACCGCTGTAGCATCTTTTAAAGCAACTTCTATATTTAGCTCTAAAGACAGTCCATCATGTTCAACACTCAGTTTATCAGCAATGGTTTGCGGTTCTAAAGACTTGCTCTTGCTAACAAGCACGTCAAGACCAATCGGATGTTGTGTCAGGCACAGTTCATCAGCAAACGTTTCAAGCTTGAGTTCTCTTGGTACGGTCATCGCACCACGCCAAGGTGAGGTTGGAATTTTATTTGCATAAAACCAATTATTCATCCAGCCGATATACATTGGCCTGCCACTTGGCTCATTGGTCCATGTTGTGCCAGCATAATTATCTGATCCATAATCAAACCAACGAATCTCTTGATCGTCACTTGTGAAGGTAGTGCCGTCAAAATCACCAATAAAATATTGGATACCACTACCGCCAGCAATCGTATGCTCACCGATGCTTACAAGCAACACCCATTTTTCTTGACCCTCAACTTCAAAGCGCAGAAGGTCAGGTACTTCCCATACAGCACGAACTTCGCCACCAGAAAAACTACTCTGATAGTCCCATTCCAAAAGATTCTCAGACTTATAGAATTGCATACAGTCACCCACAGCAATAACCATCTGCCAACGCTGTTCTGGCTCATACCAAAATACTTTTGGGTCACGAAAATCTTTAGCTACCGCTGGTATGACTGGATTACCGTCGTATTTCGTCCACGTTCTACCCTTATCTTGGCTATAGGCAATCGCCTGTGTTTGAATCTGTAGCGTTTCGTTATTCTTTTCTTCTTCACGGTGATAGGTATACATAGCAATTAGGCCACCACCAGGTACCAGACCAGAGGTATTGTCTTTATCTACAACTGCTCCACCAGAAAAGATAGTGCCTTGTTCATCTGGAAAAAGCGCAATAGGTAAATGCTCCCAGTGAATCAAATCCGTACTGACAGCATGACCCCAGTGCATTGGCCCCCAAACCATGCTCTCAGGATGATACTGATAAAACAGATGATATTCACCTTCGAAATATACTAACCCGTTTGGATCGTTGCACCACATTGTAGCTGGTGTGAAGTGCAACTGTGGTCTGTGCTTTTCTTGATAACTTGCAACGTGTAAATCTTTATCGATGGTATTAGTCATAACTTTCCTCTTTATTTATAGACACTTTTCAAACTTAGTAATTTTGGGTGAATCAGAAGTATACTGCTCTAATAAAACCTGCCCAGCCAGACCTAACCCTTAACCCCAGATGCAGCAATACTTTCAATAAATGCCCGCTGTAATAAGAGATAGAAAATCAAGACGGGAATCGTAATAAAAGATAGATAGGCCATAATCTCGCCCCAAGCTACATCAAGCTGGAAGAAATATTGCACTCCCACCATGACAGGGCGAAACTCTTCTTTTTGAGAAGTCATCAGCGGCCATAGGTATTGGTTGTACATAACCAAGAATTTCAATATCGCAGCCGTTGCAAAGATAGGTCCTGAAATCGGCACAATAATTCTGCGATAAATCTGAAACCAACTTGCCCCATCGATTCGGGCTGCCTCTATAACTTCTTTAGGTAAATCCCTAAAAAACTGGGTAAACAAAAAGACTGTAAAGGCGTCTGCTATAAAGGGAATGATTTGCACATGATAGGTATCTAGCCAACCCATTTTGAA
>CALHRJ010000479.1 GCA_938038395.1 uncultured Deinococcales bacterium
GAAATGTTTATAGTTGTCTAGCTTTTTAGTGCATACCTGACTGATTTACCACCCTATTAATCTTAGAACCGAAGTTATTACGATAAATGCCTATAGCTATACAGAATCTAAAAATACCTCAGACCCTGCACTTATTCAAAACGCATTATATTTTGTACTTTTTCTGTATAGTTACAATTTTGAAATTTCACAGAATGTAATGAAAAGTCCTTAGTCCTTAGTTTCAATGTTTTTGAATTATGGCTAAAATTGGAGAATTACCTCCAGAACGCACATTTATGCAACTGCAACATGTGAGATAACCTTTAAATCCTCTACTGTCGCAAAATAGATTCCTGAAGTTGATATGGATATTCAAAAAGAAGCATAAATACACTAGTATCATCCGAAGCTTTTCATGACTTTTCCTGATATCGATAATATTCCTATTATTAGAGGAGTTACACTTTATGCGCTAAAGGTATATCCTCTTAAACCTAAAGAGCTAAGTTTCAAGCACACCTATTCACAAGTACATGGATTCAATAGTTGAGACATTACGACTCTAATAAAATTTGTGTATGTCAAAGTTTCAATTTGCGCGTCTGTGTGCAATAGCATTGCTCGTCTTTACACTTATAGAATGTGCAATTGAACTAGTGAGTTTGCCAGACACGCTCAAAGCGGTGACTAGTTTTGATTTACAGAATATGACCTATTCTCTTTTAGGCATTTCGTCTGAAGTTGAGAGTGTTGTTGCTAATACTCAACCGTTGTCTTTGATACAGCAAAGTTTTAATATTGTTTTTTCACTCTTGATGCTTTCTTGTCAGTTGTTGGGTGCGGTTGGTGTTCTTATGGTAAACCGAGAATCGCTTGGTCGTTTTGGACGTTTTTCGGTGAGAATCTGGATTTTCTTTTCTGCACTCGCACTGGTGTCTGCGGTTGTGCCAGTTGTATCTTCTGCCATGACAAGTATTGATAGGTCTGTTGAGCAACAATTGGCTCAAGGTGTTGACTCAGCCAATGAAAGTATCTTAAATGAGTACCCGATTATTGTAGAGGCGCTCGAGCTACTTCAAACAGCCGACATTCCGAAAGATTTTTTTGTAAAAATATATACAGTACTTATTATCTCGACGTTGCTTATGTACACGTTCTTAGTATTCATAGCTCTGAAAATGTGGCGAGATGCCAAAAAGTTCCGTTACAGTTAATATTTAAAAAATTCAAAAAATATCAGATTTTTTGCTTACCGTTTGAGAATTTAACGATAGCCTAAGTCAATCTATGATGGATTAGGCGTTACCTTAATCCTTAGTGAAACCCATGTTTAGAACTTATCCCGTCATTATCATAAGAATTGCTGCTTTAGCTTTTATACTTTACTACCTATTAAATATTTCTAGTGAAGCTATTAAGGTATCTAAAGCTTTGCAACAAAGTCAATTCCTTCTGAGGGATTTGGTGCGCTATTTTTTACTTCTAGTTGCAAGCATAGGGTTTTGGAAGCTTTATCGACAATCACTTGGCCGTATGGGTATATGGGTAGTAGTTGCCGCGATGTTTACAGCTATATTTGGCATAGTTGCTTATCTATGCTTATCACTTAACCTATTGATGGTACCCCAAAATACTTGGCAAACATCACTTTTAGCATTTTTTGAATTTCTTAAAGGGAATTTCCTAATGCAGTTTCAAAGTTTTCTTGGTGGTGAGCAATCAATGGCTGCGTGGGTGTCCAATTGGATAACAGAGTTTAAATTTCAGTTCTTGCCTAAGACCAGTGATTTTCCGATTGGGCGAGGTTGGATTAAGTTATATCTATTGTTTAAGTTATTGGCATCTCTTTTACTGAAGTTTACAGTTATCTTTTCTTGTGCAATGTTTTTGTTTCCTAGACCTCTGGTGAAGCACAACTTATTGATAGCCTTACTGATTATGTTGTGGCTTTTCTCTCCAATTTTTGGTGGTTCAATGACTGTTTTAGGGTCTTGGATACTCAATACCAAAGCAATTAATGGTGAATCAGTGAAAAACCTTGTGGGCTTAGCAATTGTTGTGCTCATTGCCTTTAGAATGTGGTTAGATGCGACAGATTTGCAAAGCTTGGTTAAAACTAAGACTGTGCGTAAGAAGAAAGCTGTTAAAAAACCTCTTAAGAAAGCTACTGCTAAAGTAACTCAGAAGCCAACAAAAAAAACAGCTCCCAAGGCGACTAAGTCAGCTAAAGCAGAGACTAAAAAAGTAGCAAAAACAACTCAGAAGAAATCTGTAAAATTGCCAAAGACAACTATTTTGAAAAAATAGCATGTGGGTCTTTTCAGACCGTCTGTACTTTAAGCTTCGTTTCATAAATCGCAATGCACTCATACATCCTAATTTTGAATAGTGATATGCTCTTGCCTATGTTGAGGATAACGAATTTTATGCAAAAAAATACTTTAACTTTTAAAAAGAAATACCTAACTATGTTTGTACTAGTTGTTGTGGCTTTGTTGAATCATAATTTAATTGCTTTAACTTCGGCCCAAACATTCTCGGTAACATTAGATGCACATCAAGGAGATACGCTTGGAATTGAACCTGCTTTGACGGCCAATGGGGTTGATTTCGATAGTGATATTTTCCCTGCCAAAATGGATTTCCGCCTTGGATTGTCTGAATTTGAGCGTTTTGAGTTCTCGGCTAATTTACGAAGTAACTTTGCTTTTGGGCCTTTGGGCAATGTGCTTGTTCTTGGACGTACAGAATTAGATACAGCTGGTAAATATGATGTGGGTATTAGTGGAGAAGGTGTGGCAGCATCTGCAGGCGCATTGAAGCTTAGTGCTTCTGCGTATAATGTGAATGTTGGATATTTTAGAGCTTTAGATGCTTACAAAGAACAAGTCCGCCCTCGATTAGTTTTTGCTGCTAATGATGCAACTAGTGGGGAACGAATCGATAGCGGCGTAGTTGAATTTGGTATTGGTGGACTCTACAGACTTGACCGAACAACTGTTTTGGAGCTATATCCACACTTTAGTTGGATTGATGGCAAATTTGCCTTTTATGGCAGTATGGCAACTGTATTTCGTAAAGTTATTGAAACAGATGATATAGCTATTCGTATCAAAGGTGCATCTTTACCTGCCATTAATTTGATTGAAAACATTGAGCTAGATAGTGCTTCAATCAGTGATGTGAACGAAAGTTATATGGCACTTGGCATTGAATATAGATTAAGTCGTAGAGCTTTGCCGAGTGTGCGTACATCGGTATGGTTAGGGTTTCAGACGAGTGCGGGGGAGCTACAAGTTTCGCCTGGTATAAAAGGAACAGTAACACAAAAACTTACTGAAATTCCTTTGACCTATACTTTTGAGTTTACGTTAGAACCTTACCGGATTGATGGTTTTAAATATCATGGTAGTGCAAATTTAGATTATAGATTGACTGATACCGATGTGCTTAGTTTTGGTTTAGCTCGAGCCCCATGGGGTGAACTCAATAGGGGAGAAGCTGCAGGTTCAGAGTTGTTAATTACAACAGGATATAAATATAGCTTTTAACCTATAGCTTTAAAAGGATAATATAAATGCTCTGAGACCAGTCTCAGAGCATTTTTAATGGGATGTTAAGTTTGGTCTCGGTAGAGTTCTTTAAAGTTTTTTATGCGTCCTTCTAACGGTCTATGGTTTGCTAAAGTGGCTTGTTTTATAGCTTTGTGGAAAGCATCAGATGTCTGTTGAGTTATGGCGACTGATAGGTAGGCTCGAGCTAAAAATAAGTCACGCTCAGCAGTGTCAATAGTTTCTGCACGTACTAAAGACCGTTCAGCTAATTCAGCGGCTTTTTTCGGGTTTCCCCAAAGCCAGTGAGAGTGTGCTAATCCTGCCAAAGGCAAAATGCTCAAACGCTCTTCACCCAAAAGCTCTGATATACCCAGCGCTTGTCCAAAGGATTCGATGGCACTTTGAACTTCTAGCTCATCAGCATCTTTTTTATTGAGGAAGCTAACCATATCAATGATGGCTTCGCCTTTTGTCAACAAAGCAGCTATTGTTAAGAGAGCATCTCTTTGTTCTTTTGCTTGCACAAGCAGCGTGTCAATCAAAGTTACTGATTCAGTGTAGCGCTGTAAATACACGTAAGCATTTGCAAGCTGCAATTTGGCGTAACCACTAGAATCAGTTTCGATCAGCTTAGTAAGTGATTGATGCGCTTGTTCTAAGTTTCCATTACGAATCAGATTTCTAGCAGCCAGAATATCTTTTTCTATTTTGAGGATGTGTTCATCTGTAGTATCTGATGTAGTATCTGAGTTTTTTTCTGTCATTATAGAAAATATTAAGGTAGCGTTTTATCTACCCAATTACTGGCTTCTGTAGGTTGATTATTGATACGTATTTCCCAATGTAGGTGTGGCCCTGTTGATAAACCTGTACTACCAACTTTACCAATTAAATCACCACGTTTTACCCGCATACCTTCTCGTACCAGTAAACCTTCTGTTTGGTGAAAGTATAGACTTTGGACGCTTGCACCATGATCAATCATGATGAAGCCGCCTTTAATGGGGTAATAGCCAGAGACCATAACAACCCCATCATTGGTTGCACGAATTGCAGTACCTTCTGGTGCCACAATATCGGTACCTGTATGAAAAGAAATTTCGCCACCAGCACCATACTGTCTAGGAATACCAAAGCCACTACTTGTAGCACCTTCGATAGGTCGTATAAATGCTTCAGTCCAGAGGGGTGTTGCTTTATGTGGGGAGCTTTCAATTGCTCTGGACACCACATCAGCCTCAAGAAGTTGGTTTTCTAGATTTCTTATGCTTAAGAGGTCTGCGGGTAAATCGATATTTTGTAATGTTTGTGTTGTTGTTAAGAGGCGAACAACCTGCTCAGCTTTCGTAACTCGACCAAATACATCCGTCATGGTTATTTCGATTGGATACTCACCACTGCCTGTACCGAGAGGTAAAACGGCAAGTGCACTGATTTGAGGTGGAGAGGCAAGCGTATTATCGAAAAGTGTTAAATCTTTACCTAATAGCTTTGCCTCTACGCTGCTAGAATCAACGCCATAGAGTGCAGGAGGCGAGGCAATGTTAATGCTAAAAGCATCACCAGGAATAACGTCTGCAGGAGTTTGTATCAAAGGCATAACAGCTGGTAAGCCTGCTAAGCTATAACTATAGCTTTCTTGATTACCATTTCTATCTTCTGCTAGTACTTCAATCGTATTTTGACCAATCAGTGCTTTAAGTGGTACATCAAATTTCCGAGATACTTTTTTAAGTGTTTCACCACCATAGTTAAGCGAAAACTCAGTTGCTTCATTGCTCTGTAGTCTAAAGGTAAAAGCATCTGTTGAAGGTAGGCGCCATGCATTGCTATCAAAGGCTTCAATAGTATTACCTAAATAATAGACACTGGCGGTTACTATGGGTGCATCTTGGTCACTTTGAGATTTTGCAATCATCCAACCAAACAAACAAACCACAGCTAGTAACAGCAGTAGTAAAAGTGTACGCATTTAGTTTAGCTACCTTTACTGGTTATAAAGGGTAGATTGCGGTACACATGGTCAACATCAAGTCCATAGCCGTAGACAAATGCATCATCAATATCGAACCCTGAGTAATCAATTGGGACGTCTACTTGGCGTCGAGATGGTTTGGAAAGTAGAGTAGCCACTTTTAAAGAACTTGGTTCACGCATTTTGAAGTAATTTAGTAAGTACTGCATGGTTAAACCTGTATCGACAATATCTTCGATGATGAGTACGTCTTTCTTTTTGACTGAACTTGCCAAATCTTTTGTTAAGCGAACCTCGCCACTACTTTCAGTTCTTGAACCATAGCTTGAAATGCCAATGAAGTCTATAGTAAGGGGTAAATTAATCTGACGAACTAGGTCAGCAGTAAACATAAAAGCACCATTTAGGACACTAACTAGATGTAAGTTTTTACCCTGATAATCTGTAGTAATTTGGGCGCCTAGTTCAGCAATTCTTTCTTCAATCATGGTTTGACTTAACTGTACCAGACCATTTCCTTCTTTAAAAAAGCCTTCGCTCATTGGTTACACACTCTTTTCGATAGTATTCGGATAATTCAAGTTCAAAAATAAATTGTCATTCAAAGTAAATCGTAAATTGGAATCGTCAGTAGCTAGAGCTTAGCATGATTTTACTTCGTATTTACTGTCATTTTACCCAATTATTATGAGCTACTTACGGTTTTTAATAGCTTTGATTAGCAGGAATATTGTGTCGCATTTTTTGGATGCTTTGGTATGTCAAACCTTGCTCAATATAATTGCTCTGATAATTGGTCTATGAGTTAGTCTAAGAGTTAGTCTAAGAAAATGACATTCTATTTTTATATTGAGATGTAAGCTAAGACCTTTTGCAAGAAATGTATTGGCTTCTTTAAATCAATAATAGCGCCAATTCATGCATTCGTTCACTACTACTGTAGTCCTATCACTGCTAAGCTGTTTACTATGGATGCAACTGAAAAACAATACGTACTTAATACCTTAGCTGGTGACTCATGGCGCTTATTTCGCATCATGGGTGAATTTGTTCAAGGCTTTGAAGAATTAGCAGATGTTAAAAAAGCAGTAACTATATTTGGTTCTGCTCGTTTTACGCCAGAAGATGAAAATTTCCAAAAAGCAGAGGCGCTAGCAGCCAACTTAGCCAATTGCGGTTTTACAGTTATTACTGGTGGTGGACCTGGTGTTATGGAAGCTGCTAACAAAGGGGCTTATGAGGCAAAAGGCCGAAGTGTTGGCATTAGCATTGATTTGCCCTTTGAAACTGGTCCAAACCCCTACCAGACAGATGTTTTGATGATGCGTTATTTCTTTGTTCGTAAAGTCATGTTGCTTAAATATTCAACAGCAGTAGTTGTATTTCCGGGTGGGTTTGGCACTTTAGACGAGTTTTTTGAAGCAATTACACTAATTCAGACTAAAAAAATTGAACCAGTGCCTATTTATTTGGTAGATAAGTCTTATTGGCAAGGTTTGATTGATTGGGTTAAAGATACTTTACTCGCAAGAGGTGCAATTTCTGAAAGTAACTTGCAACTGTTTAAGGTAGTTGATGATATTGATTGCATTCCTGATGAAATTGACGAGTATTACAAGAGTGAAAAACATGGTGGCTTTGCTGTACCGACTTTAGATGATGATGAATAGTGTTTGTAACGGTATTTTGAAATAGTCTATGCAGCGCCCATAGACGGTTTTAAAGCTAACTATTGGACTTTTTAAGGTGATACTAATTGAATTTAAAGGAACTTGCTTAGTATCATCCCAATAAGTCTATTTAGCGTCATTGCAATAAGTCTATGGTGGTATGAGGTTAGCTCGAGCTAACTTCATACCACCCCCCAATAGTTAAGATTATCTTGCTAATTATCTTGATAGTCTTTGGAAAATGACGTCTCTTTGAAGGAACTTTACATTAGAAATAAAGGTACTCATGGATAAATCAAAACCTAAAATCACAATTGACCGTAGTTGGTACAAAAAACCAAAGGACGTTAAGCTACGTACTTCTGCGGGTGGTATTGTTGTGCGTTTTGAAAAAAAGAAGATATGGGTTGCGTTGTCTAAAGGTATTAAACAATCTGACTATATCTTGCCAAAAGGTGGGGTCGAAAAAGGGGAGACGCTCGAGCAAGCTGCGAGGCGAGAAATCACCGAAGAAGCAGGCTTTAAGCAACTCAAGCTACTAGCAGACCTAGGCAGTTTAAAACGCTTAACCTATAGTAAAAAGTATTGGGTCACGACACATTATTTTTTGTTTTTAACTAAAGAAATAGATGTAATACCAACAGAAACAAAACGTTATTCTCAACCACACTGGTTTCAACTTGACGATATACCAGAAAATATCTTTTGGCCTGAACAACTTGATTTAGTGTTAGCAAATAGGAAGTTGATTAAAGCTAAGTTTGAAGAAAAGCAAAAAAAGAATAAGACTTTGGTGCCAGTCTAACGATCTGAGTCTAACTAAAAAATCGTATAGTCGATTATTTGGTAGCATTCATGTGCCAAGGCGGTGGATTACGCAAAAATTCTTGCCAAGCATCACGCTTAATTTCCATATAGACATCTTCACGACCTTTGTAATTCTTTACACGCTTGGTTTCTACAAAGCCAATACGCTTAAAACTGCGTTGGGCACGTAGATTATCACCATAGGTATTGAGTCTTACGCGTTTAAGGTCCAAGGTATCAAAAGCG
The DNA here is from genome assembly GCA_938038395.1 of uncultured Deinococcales bacterium. Classification (GTDB taxonomy): domain Bacteria; phylum Deinococcota; class Deinococci; order Deinococcales; family Trueperaceae; genus CALGZD01. Next base: position 8,235 of record CALHRJ010000479.1, read on the forward strand.
TGACACAAGAGCGCATGGATGGCTTCTGGGCCATAACCTTTACTCCAATAGTCTTTTTCACCAATGATAATCCCTAATGTAGCGTGTTCTTTATTCATGTCATAAAGTTCCACAGTGCCAATATATTCAGGAAATTGATGATAATAGTAGCTTCCATAATTGTCTTTATCTTTTGGATTATTCGCGTTGAAAGTTGAAGCTGGGCTGGATGTAGTTGAAGAGTCGAAACTTGTACGCTCACCAACAAGATTGTTGTCTTGTTGAGCTGCCTCTAGAGTTGGTGAGCTGGCATAAATGCCAAAGGTTGCACGGTCAAGACGTTTAGCATCTGTTTTGAGAACACGTCTGAGTAACCACAGCGGCATGTGACTAGGCTTTGTGCCATTTAAATGTGCAATCTCTTTATCACGAAAGTGTTTATGAATGCGCTGCCAAGCTTCTTTTTCTAAGGCATCAATTGGCCTAAGTGCAATACGTTTGTATTGCAAACCGGGCTGCTGAAGTACAGGTTGTATCTTCGCTGCCTCAGTTCTGGCTTGTCTTTTGGATCTAGATTGTTTAGGTGACAAACGCAAAAGCCGCAACATGGTAGTCTTTAGCTTAATTGACAAAGCGATTGGCTGCAAGTCTTGTTAGCGCTTTAAACATCATCATTTATTTTTAGAACTGCCTTTAAACAGTTTAATTGGGATGAACATGTTCCCACTTAAGCTCTTTAGCTCATTAAATTTGAGCTTTCTTAAGGCACATAGGATGGCTATTTGTGAGTGAATCAAACGATAAGATAGAACAGTTTTCGGCAAAATTTCAAGAACTTCGAGATAAAATATCAACAGTCATAGTTGGACAAGAGCAGGTTGTTGAAGATTTGTTGATTGTGGTTTTGGCAGGCGGGCATGCACTTATTGAAGGTGCGCCAGGACTTGGTAAAACACAGTTGGTTCGAACTTTTGCGGACGCGACTCAGTTAGAATTTGGACGCGTGCAATTCACACCTGATCTTATGCCTGCGGATGTAACAGGTACAACGGTTATGCGTCAACAATCTAATTCTCAAGACTTAGCCTTTGAATTTGAGGCTGGGCCTGTTTTTTGCAATGTATTGCTTGCAGATGAAATCAATAGAGCTACGCCCAAAACACAGTCTGCTTTGCTAGAGGCTATGCAAGAGCGTTCAGTGACGATTTCAGGTACAGTTCACCAATTACCTCAACCTTTTGTTGTGTTGGCAACGCAAAACCCTCTGGAAATGGAAGGTACTTACCCACTTCCTGAAGCGCAGTTAGATAGATTTCTCTTTAAGATTTTGGTAGAAAGACCTGATAGTGAAACCTTGCGCCGTATCCTGTTCATCACTACAGGTGAGAAAACTGCCAGTATTGATCCGATATTTAGTCAAACCGAACTTATGGAAATGCAACAAATTTTGCGTTCAGTGCCAATTGCTAGTAGTGCGATTGATTATGTTGTTAGCATTAGCGAAGCTAGTCACAAGCACGAAATGCTGCGCTTAGGCGCTAGTCCTCGTGGTGCGCAAGCAATGGTTTTGGCAGCTAAGGGTTACGCATTAGCTGCGGGTAGACCCAATGTTGAGCTTGAAGATATCAAACGTGCGGCTGTACCAGCATTGCGTCATCGCCTACTTTTAAGTTTTGAAGCTGAGGTTGCTGGGGTAGATACTGATACGATTATTCAAGAACTGTTAGCGCAATAAGTCAGTTTAAGGTTTTCAAATGTTGAGCAATAACAACCGTAAGCTACTTGAAAACTATGTTTTGGCATCATCAAGCTTGACGGCAGCTTCTGGTGAGCGTTTGGCCAAAGAAGCAGGGCAGAGTGTAGAGTTTCAAGATTTTCGACCTTATCAATCAGGGGATGAACTTCGTTATGTTGATTGGAAGGTGTACGGTCGTACTGGCAAGCTGTATACCCGCTTGTACCAGGCAGAGCGTAATGTGAGTGTGCATATTTTGCTTGATAATAGTGCGAGTATGTCACTTGGGAATAAAGGTGAATTTGCCAGGGCGGTGGCGCAGTTTTTAGTGTACGCAGCAAGGCGTAATGTGAGTGCTACTGTGCATTTGTTCGATGACAGCTCGAGCCGTGCCATGCACAAACAGTCAGACATCCCTGCAGTGTGGCGCTTTATAGATGAAGCAAAAACTGCCGAGCCAAGTGAGCGAAAGGATCTAAAACCAGATAGCTTTTTACCTACCGATGCAATTAAACGTTTTGCACTAAATAGTCGAAAGGGTGGTTCACTGATATTGGTTATTTCTGATTTATTTGATCAATCGCCTATGCAACAAGCTTTGGTTGCGCTTAGGGCTAGAGGCTTTGATGTTTCTTTTTTACAGGTGCTGTCACAAGTAGATTTAGAGCCTGAGTTGGGGCAGCTCGAGCTGCACGATAGTGAATCACAAGCCAAATTGCGAGTTGGTCCCGACGAAGTAAGAGCCTATAAACAGGCTATAACAGACTTTCTAAATCGAACCCGCAACAGCATTCTAAAAGCAGGGTTTAGACACACACTTCTAAAAGTGCAAGAAACTAAGTCTGAAGCTATCGAAAGCGAAGCATTTATGGGGCTTGTTAGGTCGGGTATCCTAACTAAAAGATAGTGTAAGTACCATAGGCAAAATTATGTTTAACTATTTTGAATCTATAATCGTGTCGAATATTCTGTCCTGTAGAGCTTTAGTGCCTAATCAGATAATGTAACTTAATTTTGAACATGTTCTAAAGTCGCAAATCTTAACCTTTCCGTTTGACTAGCTTTTACGATACACTATTCAAATATTATTTTATTAGTGAAGTTTATTGCGTTAAGTTGGATTGTAGACTAAATACTCTGTAACATAAATAAATTGATGTTTTTCTAATACCTTAAACGTCAGATGCTGAGTATTCAGAGTTTATACAGGACAAAGTAAATTAGAGAATGTTAAAGAACTTGTGTTACACGGTACTAAAGAGGTCAAAACGTTATGAAGTTGGAAACAATATGAGGGTATTGAAGCCATGAAGTTTAGAGGTGAACGCATTGCAATTGGTGGCATAGCAGCTTTTGCACTTTTAAGCCTGTTTATTTCTCCTTGGGCTGCCTTAAGTAGAGAAATTGGTGCTAAAAGTGCCGTTTTAGTGTTACCAAACAATATTCTTGATTTTACAGGCAGAACAGAATCTATCATATTGCCAAACGCGGTCACGATACTAGCCCTTAGTTGTGTGTTACTTGCCGTTATGGCACTAGCTGGGTTTGTGCGTCAAAAAGGACTGAGAAGTGTGCTATGGCTACTGTCTGGTATTGCACTTTTGGTGCTAACCTTCTGGGGATTGCAAGGTTTTCAACAATCTGTCGCCACTGCAAGGTCAACCGCACTTGGTGTAGTTGCCCAAGCCGCTATCGAAAAACCTCGTAAAAATACCGATGTTGAGGCTGTACAAGTTGCTTTTGACGCCCTAGGAACAATTCCAATTGCTGAATCTGCGGAAGCGTTAAAAGCCGCAGGAGTGCGTGTAAGACGTCTTCCGTACGATAATAGCGGTTTTGCATTGGCTTCATTTTTAGCAATAATTACTAGCATTCTAGCGATTTTCTTTTCACTAAGACTTTTCAAGGTTACTAGTAGCTTGATTGATAGCATAATCCAACGTGCTGCAGTACCCGCAACCTCAATTATTTTAGCCTTTGCCGCTGCTGGCATTGTGGTTTTAGCACTACAACCCACACCAGTAGGCACAAATGTCGAAATCTCTGGCTTCTTTCCCTATATCGCTGGTCGTTTAGATACTTTATGGTACGCCTACCTCACGCTGCTTTCCTACTCACTTGGCACTGTAGGTGGATTTTTAGAAGCTCTAAAATTTGCAACACCCCTTATTTTTACAGGCTTAGCAGTTGCACTCTCCTTTAGGTCTGGACTGTTTAACATCGGTGCACCTGGGCAGATGGTTTTAGGCGCAATTTTTGCAATGTTTGTGGGTATTTACTTACCTGGACCTAAGTTTTTTGTTTTACCAATAGCTGTTATTGCAGCTGCTTTAGGTGGCGCACTGTGGGGCGGTTTAGCTGGGTGGCTTAAGGCACGTTTTGGCGCTAATGAAGTTATCAACACCATTTTGCTGAATTATATCGCTGCGTCATTATTGCTCTTTTTAATCTCTAGCCAACACAACTTTGCTTCGGCAGCATTTAGGGCACTCATTGCCTTTGCTGTACTCATTGCAGTTGCTATGCTACTTAGCCTGATTCCTGCTATGAGACGATTTTTCACAGCAGCGCCACGGCGCAATATGGCGATATTAGGACTCGTCTTCCTAACTGTGTTTTTAGTCTCAGCATGGCCTCGTCCTACTGATGGAACGATTACGGTTAATTTACCTTTTAAAACAAGTGGTTCAGAATCAAAGTCTATTCCACTGTCTGAATCTGCTCGTTTTGATCATTTGCCTAAGGTTTTAGGCATTGATTTAAGCGAAAATCCCGGTACCAACATTATTCCAGTGAACTACGGCATAGTGTTTGCGCCATTGATTGCTCTTTTGGTATTTCTATTTTTCCCATTTAGAAGAATGGGTAATTTAATTCGGATTGTCATTTCTTTAGGTGTGGGTGCAATCGTATATCTGGCGTTGTTCTTCTTTGGTCTAACCGCTTTTGCAACTGCTATACCGCCTACGACATTAAACTTTTCATTTATTTTGGCTATTTTGGCGGCTATTTTTGTATACTACTTTTTATGGCGTACCAAGTGGGGCTATGAACTTAGGGCAGTAGGCTTGTCGCCTTTAGCCGCTGAATATGCTGGTGCAAAACTATCCCGCAATATGATTCTGGCGATGGCACTTAGTGGTGGACTTGCAGGTTTAACTGCTTGCCACTACGTATTGGGTGGTACCTTAGGCGATTATTCACTAAGAATATCTCTACCTACCAATGATGGTTTTGATGGCATTGCAGTGGCATTGCTTGGTTACAATACGCCACTTGGTGTTGTCTTAGCAGCTTTTTTGTTTGGTGTGTTGAAAAATGGTGGTTCTGTGCTGAACATTACTTTTCCAGAATTAACTAGAGATGTTGTTGATATGGTTGTGGCTCTGGTTGTTTTGTTCATTGCTGCAAAAGGCTTTTTGCCTGAGCGGATTACAAATCCGAAATTGAGGGCAGCAAATTTAGAAGATGACTTAAAAGATGACCTAAAAAATAATATAGTTGAGGATAAAGCTCAAACTAAAGATGAGGAGCAACGTTAATGGATTGGTTACTTGTCTTTACCCTGATTGCCTCGGCTTTACGTGCAACCACACCGCTATTGTTTGCTGCTTTAGGTGGTTTATTTAGTGAACGTGGCGGTATTGTCAACATTGCGCTGGAAGGCATCATCATATTTGGTGCTTTGGCTGCAGCGATTGCAACACAACTTGTTGAAGCTCCGTACCTTGCTAGCGACCCCAACGCAAGCGTTTGGTTTGCACCTTGGATAGGTGTACTTGCGGCTATGGTTTGTGGTGGTTTTGTAGGTTGGTTACACGCTTTTATATCAATTCGCTACAAGGCTGACCAAATCATTTCAGGTACTGCTATTAATCTTATGGCGATAGGTTTGCCTGCGGTAATTTTAAAAGGCATGTACGACAATACCTCAACCAGTAAACCTGTTGTAAACCGTTTGCCAGAGGTAGGACCAGAGTTTGCTGCGGGTACCTTTCAATTTAGCCCTTTAGTATTTTTAGCTTTTATTTTGGTTCCTATAGTTTGGTTCGTACTTTTCAAAACACCTTTTGGTTTGCGTTTGCGTTCAGTAGGTGAACATCCTGAAGCTGCTGAGAGTGTTGGCATCAATGTTCGTAGAATGCGTTACTACGGTGTAATTTTGTCTGGTGTTTTGGGTGGTTTGGCTGGTGCCTATTTGAGTATTGGTAACTTAAATCAGTTCATCAGTGAGATGTCTGGTGGACGTGGCTTTATTGCGCTTGCTGCGCTTATCTTTGGTAAGTGGCATCCGATTGGCGTTCTTGGTGCTACATTGTTGTTTGGTGCATTTCAGTCAGCAGCTACGTTACTAGGTGGGGGTAATTTGTTACCTTCCACGATTGTGGAAAGTATTCCATTTATCCTTACCATGCTTGTTCTTGCGGGATTCATTGGGCGTGCAGTTGCGCCGAAAGCAATTGGTAAACCTTACGAAAAGTAATTATTTGTTCTTGTACCAAGACAATTTATGGATAAGATGACATCGTATATTTTTTACGATGTCATTGTTTTTTGTAAGAGTTTAAGTAGGGAAGACTATCATATGAGTTTTGAACGTTCAGCAGGCGTAGTGTTACATCCAACATCCTTGCCAGGTAAGTATGGCATAGGTGAACTTGGTAAGGAAGCAAAGCAGTGGATTGATGTTTTGGAAGCCGCGGGGCAGACGTTGTGGCAAGTTATGCCACTAGGGCCTACTGGCTATGGTGATAGCCCCTATCAAAGCTTTAGTGCCTTTGCTGGTAATCCTTACTTGATTAGTATTGATAGTTTGATAGAACAAGAATTTTTACGCCTTTCTGATTTAGAGGATATGCCAGTGTTTTCAGCTTCGCAGGTTGATTTTGGTGCGGTTATTCCTTGGAAACTGAAGGTTTTAAGTGCAGCTTATGAGCGTTTTGGTGTGGTAGCAGACGGCTCGAGCTTTGGCAGCTTTGACGCATTTTGCCAGCGAGAAGCCTACTGGTTAGACGACTATGCCCTCTTTATGGCTTGTAAAGAAGCTAACGGCGGAAAGCAGTGGACAGTTTGGGATGTTGATCTGCGGACAAGAAATCCTGAAACACTAACCGAATGGCAAAATCGCCTTGAAGAACCTATCCTAAAACAAAAATTTTGGCAGTGGTTGTTCTATAGTCAGTGGCAAGATTTACATGACTATGCTGCGTC
>CALHRJ010000480.1 GCA_938038395.1 uncultured Deinococcales bacterium
AATACCCACAAGATGCAACACACAACGGTCAGCTTGTTACCCATGGCGCACCGATTTCTTGGCGTAGTAGCGATATAGCACGTGGCTATATTTGCTTAGAAGATGAAAGCGGTCAAGCGCTAAAAGTGCATTGGGAAGATGTGCAGTACAACCCAGGTTGGTGCAAACTTGATTGGGTGATTGTAGATGCTAAGCGCAAAGAACTGACTTGTGCCAGCAACATGTTGGATGTGACTTGGGAATCGCCTGAGGGAACGATTGTTCCACTAGATGGTTACTTGGATGGGTATTTTCAAGAAGTCTATCTTGAGGCTGAATCTGTACCGATTTTTTCTAAGCTTGTGAAGCATGTTTCTACCGATGTTTTAGATGACTATGTGGGGCAGCTCGAGCACGAAGTTGCTAAATATGTAGCCACTGATCAGGCAAACTATGGCAAAGCTGCCAAGCGCATGTACAATATTTTTCGCATGACAGGTCGCTACAATGAAGCAGCTTACCTACGTGAACTCTTTGACGAACCTGCTGCCTTGCTATATCAGGTTTATTCGCTCATGCGTACGGTAGAAGATGCTGTAGACAATGCCCAAAATATTTCTGTTGATGATTTGTTAGAACAAACCGATGAACTCATCATGACGGTCATTAAAGTGCTTGAAGGCACCGAAGAGCTTGAAATTGTCAGGCACTTACTCAAACTAGAACATGCAATTTGTCGTCATGTTATGGGCAGAGAGTGGCGTACTGAAGTAGATGTAGCACGTAAGCAGGTACTGAATATCGTGAACAACTTTTTCTACTCAAAAATGCAAGCCATTCCACAAATTAAGGCTTATATGGAAGCTTGTACCTAAAGATGCTAAACTCAGTCTAGATGACCAAGCCTGAACTATACATAAGTACAGATGTTGAAACAGATGGACCAATTCCTGGTCCATTTTCTATGCTGAGTTTTGCTTCAGCAGCATTTATAGTAGAACGAAATCCTGAGACATCAAGGCTAGAAAAAAGATTAGTTGATAGTTTTTCCGAAAATCTAATGCCTTTACCAGATGCAACAACTGACCCAGACACAATGGAGTTCTGGGAAAAATTTCCTGAGGCGTGGCAACATTCAACAGCGAATCCTCAAGCACCTGAAATTGTCATACCAAAGTATAATGAATGGCTTAAAGCACTGGAAGGTAAGCCAATTTTTGTAGCTTATCCCTTAGGCTTTGATTTCACCTTTATCTACTGGTACTTGCATAAGTTTGCTGGCGAAAGTCCATACAAGCATCATGGTTTAGATATGCGTTCTTACGCTATGGCTGCGCTTAAAAGAAATTATAGTAGTTCTGATAAACAGAATATGCCTGAGCATTGGTTTGATGACTTACCGCATACACACAAAGCACTTGATGATGCAATTGCTCAAGGTGCCCTTTTTTGTAATATGCTTATCGATACTTGTCAGACAGATACACTTCTATAATCTAAACCAAAACTAGGTTTAAGGGTATGTGCACAAGGTTATTCTAGATTGGAGAACTTATAGTCTATAAAGACTATAGCTCTCATAACCGAAGTTGCTGTAATACCGAAATAAATCAAAAATGTCACAATGCCAAAAATAAGCATAGGTTGGAAAGTGCTCATCTTTTGGTTCTTTTGAAGATACAAGCGACAACATGACTATGACATTTATCTTTCAGTTTAGTATAACTACTATAAACACCAAAGCCACACAAAAGCGTGAAGCCCATACCTAAGTTTAAGTAGACTTTTTAATTATCGCTAGGAACTGTGCAAACAGAAGTTAAAGTTCTACTTATGGTAGCTGAAGCATTTGAGAATGCAACAATTGGCCCATTACAACTTATACCCGTAATCGTGAAGCTAGCAGGTCTAACGACATTCTTAGGATCTATTTCATCAAAGCTAATGTTTGAAGTGCCTTCTGAGCGAAAGTCTAAAGTCATGGAATCACCAGAGATACTTGCGAGCACTACAGATGGGTTTGAGTTCTGTAGATTGTTATAGCTAAAGCCAGCGCTTGTATCTGCTAGAAAGTTACTACCCACTGTGAATTTAACATCGGCAGGTTTAGAGCTTCCACCATCTGTAATATCTACGGTTAGAGATGCCAGACGCGATCCATTCGCATCTGTTTCTCTAAAGGTAATAATTGAAGTACCTAAATTGCTGAACACAAAGTTCAAATTATTTCCTGTGATGCTTGGCGTTACAACAGACGGTTGCGAATTACTCTCAATAGTATAAGTGAATTTACCATCTGCATCTGTAAAAGTATTGTTGAGCTGGATATTGACAGTATCTAACTCTATAACAGTTCTTTGTGTTTGTGGTTTTTCAATAGCCTCTGTTGCCTCTACTGCAGTTGTTAGCTTTGCCGTGCCACAAGCAATTAATAGACTAGCAGCAGCTAAAAGCCCAATCACCCTAAATAATGTATATACCTTCATACCTGATTCCTCCTTAGAATCTTGTCTCAAATCAACTTGGATTGAGACCTAAACGCACTGTAGTTTGCACTGCGTTACACGAGCGTTATGCGAGGTCAAATATTAGGGTTGTAACTATGCCTTAGGTGTTATTTCTAAACTAGCTATTTTTTCATACAAAAATGATTCTGAATAATAGGAATAGATGACTTTATATTTCGTTGAAGAATCAATCTTCGACATGATTCTGAATATTGAGATGGCTTCTAGGAGATTTTCTCCAAGACTTGTTTAAGATGTTTTTTTAAAGCAGGTTTTAACTCTGCGGGTTGAACAATTTTAAAGTTATAGCTACTAGTAGCCAAAAACCTTACGACCTGATCTAAGCTCTTTACGAATGCAGTAGTTCGTACACCCGTTTTGATCTCTTGTATAACGACTCTGCCAGGTGGCATACGTTTTTGTGCTTCTTCTAAAGAAATTTCTAAATCTATAATAACTTCAATGCTGTCATGCCTATTGGTTCTAGCGATGCCTTCACTCACATATTTGAGCACATCGAACTCTTTGGGAGGAACAAACTGTTCTTCTGTAATTTCCAACTTACTTATTCGGTCGACTCTAAAGATTCGCATATCTTGACGCAGGTGACAGTAGCCAGCTACAAACCAAAGACCAATCATATGTGCGATTGCATAGGGGTCGAAGTTTCGTTCTTCGGGTGCTTTGTCTGGTGTGTGGTAGCGAATATGTATTTGCTGTTTCTTTTGAATAGCTTGACTCAGTTGTATGAGGTTATGACTAGGTGCATTCCAAATAGGTTGATTATTTTGAATGTTTACGCTTTCTTTGAGTGCTAAAGTTTGGGCGCGTATGGTGGGGGGGAGGACTGGCTCGAGCCTTGCCAACGCGGTCTCACTAGCCTTTGCTAACTCAGGACTTGACTTAAGTAATAACAAACCGTAACTAAGTGCCAAAGCCTCATTATCAGTAAAGTTCATAGGTGGCAAATAAACATTTCCCAAAAAGGTATAGCCACCCTGTGGTCCTCGCTCAGAGCGAATGTCATAGCCAAGCAAGCGCAGTTCCTCAACATAGCGCCGAACAGAACGTTGATGTATGCCAAGTGCATCAGCTAGTTCATTGGCTGATTTATGAACACCAGCTTGCAATTCTTCAAGTAACAACATGTAGCGATTAAAAGTTATAGACATAAGAAAAGCATAGCCCATAATTTAGGACAAAATCTAGCCTATTTAATTTATATTCTAAATATCGAAAGGAAGTACATATGAAAACACAGAATGAAATACAGCGTAAAATCGTCCAGTTAGAAACACCGAAAACCATTCTAGGCACAACGGGTAGAAGTTCACACGCACTTGAGAGTGACCCAAGCACGTCACGCATCACACCACTTTGGGGTGCCTTCATGCAAAAGGGAATGACTGCAAGCATTCCTGAAGCGAAAAGCCGAGAAGTCTATGCGGTCTATAACGAATTTGAATCAGATATATCAGGTATGTACACCGTAACTGTGGGTGCAGAAAGTGATGCAGAAGCTTCTGGTGACCTCAAACAAAGCACCATCCCGACAGGTAAGTATCTAGTCTTTGAAGGCAAAGGCGCACTCCCACAATGCACAATGGATGCCTATCAGGAAGTATGGGCTTACTTTGCAAGTGAAGAAGCAGAGCACGAACGTGCCTATACGACAGATTTTGAACACTATTCTGGTCTAGAAGGTGTAGAAGTCTATATCGCTATCAAGTAAACAAGAAT
>CALHRJ010000481.1 GCA_938038395.1 uncultured Deinococcales bacterium
AGAAGCGGATATTGTGGCGCAGGCAGGACGCAGTGGCGCAGTCACGATTTCAACGAACATGGCAGGTCGTGGTACCGATATCGTGCTTGGGGGCAACCCAGAAGCAATGATGCGCCGCAGTCTTGAAAGCCAAGGCGTTGAGCGTTATGACCGTGAAACTGAATTGTTTATCAAAGCAATTATGATGGGTAAGAGTGATAACGCTAGGGAGCTCGCTAGAGAAATCCCTGAATTACCTGCTGATATCATTCCTCAACTTGAAAAAATTCGTGATGAAGCCAAACAAGATCAGCAAAAGGTTTTGGACCTTGGTGGACTTTATATCATTGGTACAGAAAGACACGAATCACGCCGTATCGATAACCAGTTGCGTGGTCGTGCTGGTCGTCAGGGTGACGTTGGTGCAAGTCGTTTCTTTGTTTCATTCGACGATGACCTAATGCGCTTGTTTGCTAATGAACGTGTCCTTGGCATGATGGATAGCCTCGGCATGGACGATGAAACACCGATTGATAACAAAATGGTGACAGGGGCAATTGAACGTGCCCAAAAACGTGTAGAAGATCGTAACTTTGGCATTCGTAAACAGCTTCTTGAATTTGATAATGTCATGAGTAAACAGCGTGAAGTTATCTATGCTCAGCGCCGTGAGATTCTACTTGGTGGTGACATCAAGGATGACGTGCTAGACATGATTGCTGAATATACTGACGCTCAAGTACAAGCTACGTTAAATCCACAGTTAGAGATGGAAGAGCTTGATATTCCATCAATGAAAACTGCTTTGGTTGAGGCTGTGCCGAATTTAGAGAGCTTTGATTTTGAAAGTTTACGTGGGTTAGATGCCGATGAAGCTACTGATCAACTTATTCCAGTCATCGAAGCAGCTTATGAGGCCAGGGAAGAAGAACTTGGTACTGAGCTTATGCGTGAGCTCGAGCGCTATATAGTCCTTCAAGTCGTGGATCAGCACTGGAAAGAACATCTTCACTCAATGGATGTACTAAAACAGGGCATCGGTCTACGTGGTTACGGTCAGCGTAATCCAATTCAAGAATACGGCTCTGAAGGCTTTATCCTGTTTAATGAGATGAAAGATAGCATCAGGTTAGATGCTGCTAGATTACTCTTTAGAGTTCAAGTGAATAACGAAGCAAACTTGCAGCGTGAGCAGCGCAGTACCTCCAAAGATAACTATGGCTCAGCTACAGATGTTCAGCGCAGTAGCGCTCTGCAGCAAGCACGTTCTCAGCAATTGGGGCGTACGGAGCCGCAAGGTCTTAACCGCAAACAACGCCGTCAAATGGCGAAAAGAAAGTAATACCTCAAGATAAAAATATCTAGAAGAAGTAAGGAAAAAGGAAGTGTCTAAAAAAATATGACGTCTCACTATGAGCGTATTGATAATATTGAAATGGCTAGGCTAGACAATGGTCTGACTGTAGTTGTTGAAACAATGCCTTGGTTGTCATCAGCCAGTATGAACTTTAGCTTTCCAATGGGTACGATTGGTGATCCTGTTGGGCAAGAAGGTAGCAGTGTTGTGCTTTATGACTGGCTCGAGCGTGGGGCTGGTGATCTAAATTCAGTGGAACTTGCAAATGCCTTCAACGATCTTGGCTTACGCCGCGGTGGTGGGGTTTCTCGTGAAAGTATGGGCTTCTCAGCATCAATGCTAGTAGATGCCTTCTCAGAAACGGTAGCTTTACATGCAGATGTTTTGCGACGTCCAAAGTTGTTAACTGAAGAATTCGAACCAAGCCGTCAACTGGCTTTACAGGAACTTGCTTCGCTAGATGATGAACCAACAAGCAAGCTATTCATTGCTTTAGCAGAACGCTATTTTAGTTCTGAGCATGGTCGTAGTAGCTATGGTAGCCAAGAAGGTTTAGAAGCCCTGACTGCTGAGAGTGTAGCTGCTGACTATAAGGCACGTGTTTCACCAAATGGCATGATTATCAGCGTTGCTGGTGGCATTACTTTTGATGAAGTTATCGAGCAAATCAATCTGCATTTTGGAGATTGGCAAGGTCCAGCAATAGCTATGCCTGCTGTTAGTGTAAATGCGCCTAGCTATTCACATATTGCCTCTGAAAGTTCACAAACTCAGATTGGTTTAGTATTTCCTTCGGTTTCTCCTAACAACATCGAGCGTTATAAAGAAAATATGGCACTAAATGTGCTGAGTGGTGGCATGGCTTCACGCTTGTTTAGCGAAGTGCGTGAAAAGCGTGGCTTGGTTTATTCGGTGAGTGCCTTCAGGCGTACTGTAAAAGATTATGGTTATACCATGGCTTATGCAGGTACGACGCCAGAGCGTGCGAATGAGACTTTAACGGTTTTGTTGGCAGAGTTGGAAAGGTTGCATGAGGGTGTGTCTAGGGAAGAGCTCGAGCGTGCCCGTACAGGTGTCTTATCCAACCTTGTGATGCAAGGTGAATCAAGTGGAGCAAGAGCGAGTAGCTCATCACGAAGTACCTTCTTACTAGGTAAACCAAGTTCACTGGCTGAGGTTAAAACTGTTATTGACGCAATTACTTTAGATGAGGTCAATGCCTATCTTGCAAGTAAAGAAAAACCAAAACCAACAATCATGAGCCTAGGTCAAAATGAATTAGAGGTTGAAGCTTAATGACAGTAGAAAATCAAAAACATACTTTAAGTTTTCA
>CALHRJ010000482.1 GCA_938038395.1 uncultured Deinococcales bacterium
GTGAGCTCGAGCTCATATGCATCAAGTGGCTCAACCCAAACTACAGAAAGGAAATATTTCATAAAGTCTTTATCAGACATCCAGAAAATACCATCGCCTTCCCAAGGTTCATCTGGTTCGCTATAACCCCAAGGATTATAAATCTTTACACGAAACAGCGTGCCATCTTCGGCATCTTCAGGGTAATCATCGACCTCTAGCATGACGTAGTTATGGTCACCATGTAAGCCACTATCTTGATACTTTGCATGGTTGCTATACGTATTAATAACAGTTGGATAATCCAAGCTAAAGTTTGTAGCTAAGCGTAAATACACATCATTAATATGAACACCTTGTACACCCAAACGTTCAGTATGCATACCAGTCAGCGCGCTCATTATGCTACCCGAATCTCCAGTGAAACCATATTGGTGAATCGCTGCGTAAGTATCTTCTGGCAAATTTGAGCGTCTACTCTGGCGAATAGCTAGCATTTTTTCTAGCACAACTGGCCAAAGTTCATATTCGTTTGGCGCTATTTCTCTAGCTCGACCATAAACAAGTTCACCAGCACTAAATGGATAAGCAACTTCTTCACGAGATGCTATCGGAAAATCCGCATCTACGATAATGCTCTCCTGGCTACGAACTAGCGGCGCAACTTCTTCGGTATAGACAGTAAATGATTTATCTGGGTCAAAAAAGTTGCCATTAAAACTACCGTCACCGTTATCATGCAAGATACTTTCGATATCATGTGGGCGTACTGCCGCCACTGCTGAAACTGCCGCCATCAGGTAACAATCTGAAAAGCGACCTTGACGTACATCTATTGGCGAAACGCCATCTGAAAATAGTGGTCCCTTAAACCGCTGAAAGGGTAAGTCATCAGCTGTATAGACAATGCCATGTTCTGGCAAACTTGAAATCTTTGGATCTGCAATATTTACAAGATCATTCGCACGACTTAAGCTAAAACAAGCCATCACAAATAGAGTGATGCACAGAATGACACCGAACCAAACATATTTTTTCGAAATTAGACCTATAAGTTTTTTATTCTTTTCTGAAGTAGCAACTGCCTTTATTTTCATGTAACATATCCCCGTACTCTCCCTAAAATGAGTATAGCATTTTTTCTCATGTTTTACTAATTCAAATGTATTGTGTTTAGGGAAGTGCGTCGTGTAACGCTCTAATACTACATATTACTCCTGATGAAATCACCTCATAATCAATTCGGAACTAGAAGCTATGACCGCCTTAGTGGGGTTTATCAGCTTTTAGAAACGATTGTTTTTGGTCCTTGGTTGCAAAAGACACGTCTAGCGCATATCGATAGGTTGCAAGATGCCAAAACGGTTTTGATACTTGGTGAAGGTGACGGTCGTTTCTTAAAAGAACTTTTGAAGCTCAATCCAGATTGTCAAGTTGATTGCCTTGATAAAAGTAGTGCTATGTTGGCTACTACTCAAGAACGACTTAAAAAGAAAAATATTGTTACACCAAACATCAACTTTATTCATGCTGATGCACTGAGTTATGACTATCCTGTTAAAAGTTACGATGCCATTGTCACTTTATTCTTTTTAGACAACTTTAAGTCTTCACAACTTGAAGAGCTTATTCCAAAACTAATGCATAGCTTAAAACATGAGGGTAAATGGTTAGTTGCAGATTTTCAACAACCACAAAAAGGCATTATGAAGTATATAGGTAGTGCTTTACTTTGGGTGATGTATCGTTTCTTTCGTTGGCAGACGGATATCTCGGCTAAGTCTTTAGCCAATCCTCAACCTTTCTTAGCTAAACAACTAACAGTTGTAGTTAGTAAACACTATTTTGCTTCTCTGCTTTATAGCGAGCTTTGGTACCGTAATGATTCAGCTAAATACGCTTCAACCCAAGCTCGTGTTTCTGGATGAAAAGGAAGCTTGTATCCTTCACGATAGTACCAATCAAAGCTTAGATCATTTTTCAATATATCCATCGCATGCCAGTCAGCAATCATCTCTAAACGATAGTGTTTTGGCATGGGCTTTGCCACACCATTTTTTACCCAATACTGTGGATGATGTCGGTTCCGTTTGTGATGCTTTTCAAGCATGATTTGACTACCTTTTCCGCCAGCATTATAGTCCACACCAGCTAGCCATTCGTCTGGAGAGAACTTTGAGTAGTCGTGCATAAGTAGTTGAAGTATGGGCAGTCCTAGCTCACGTCCTTTAAGGAACACAAGATATTTATGTTTGAGAAGATAAGCGAAGTAATTAATATGAGCTCGCATAAGTTATATAGTACAGAGTTTATGGACAAAAAAATACCCCAAGGATGATTCCTCGGGGTAACAAAGCTTTAAGTTTTCTTTTGTTTAGTTTACTAAGTAACAACGAACAACATTGCGGTTATTGACTTGCTCGAGCCCAACTACTTGCAATCGCTTACCACCAATTTGCAATACAGTTTGTCTATCTTGCGCTAAGTTCACACGAACCTGACGAGGCTGGTTATCTTGTACAACACGCAGTACCAATACATTGTGTCCACCACTGCCTCTTTCGATATCAACTAAGTTCAAACGCGTACTATTGTTGATGATATAACCTTGGTCATAGCCTAAGTTAAAGTGACCTGTAGGCAAGTGCGAATAGCTAATGCTCGTGCTTGCTGTATAGTTAACAGGAGTTTGTACTGGAGCGTGAATCGGCGTTGTGCTTACTTGTGCTGAAGCTACATAACTTGTAGATGTATGGCTTGAATCTACATAACCTGTACCGTAACTTGAAGAAGATGTTGCTGAGGCACTAGCAGAATTATAGTGATCTAGGTAATCTTGGTAAGATGCATAGCCCATATAGGTATCTGAAGTATCTGTATGCACTGTTGGCGCCACATACGTCGTTGTGTTTGTTGCAGTATACGTTGGTTGTACGGCTTCTTCGTAACCTGTGTGACTTGCATCTGCTGCATAATAAGCATCTAAGTAATCTTGATAGCTTGCATAACCTTGATAACCAGAAGTGCTAGATGCTGCATGTGTAGTTTGAGTTGGCTCACAATTACAGTTTGAAGTAGTTGTGTTGCTTGTTGTAGTCGTATGTGCACTACTACCATTTTGTGCATAAAAGCTATCTAAATAATCTTGATAACTTGCAAAGCCATGATACCCACCACTAGATGTATTTGAACTGGTGTTTGTGTAAGTTGTTGTATGTGTAACAGGTTGTTGCACAGGTGTATAAACTGGTTGAGTATGTACTGGTTGTTGAACAGGCGTATAAACAGGCTGAGTATAGACAGGTTGTTGAACAGGTGTATAAACTGGCTGCTGTACTACTGTTCTAGGAACAACAACTGGAACATAAACTTGAGTTGGTTGTTGTGTTACTGGCGTTCTAGGAACTGTATTAGGTCTGTTGCAATTACCTCTACCATTTCCTCTGCCATTCCCTCTACCATTCCCATTGTTACAAGGCACTGTCACTGGTCGTTGAATTACTGGATATTGATTAGTCTGATGCTGATTAGTCTGATGCTGCACAACAGGTGCAGTAATTGTGAATTCTACATCTAAATTTTCTAAAAACTCACCAATCTGACCAAACAAATTTCCTTCAGTTGCAAAACCTGGTGAAAGGAAAGATACCGTAACTATTACTATAACAATCTTTAATGTTTTCATGTGAATTCCTCCGAATTCACTCCTTTTTTCTTAATTCCTACAATCACCAGTTTATAAAGTTAGAGCTATTGCCTACCTGAATGAAGCTGAAGGTTTGTTCAGTAGAGAACTATTAAATGTAAGAAAGCGGTCATTAAAATTATTGCAGTAAACCCCAATGCACTGAAGCTGTAGTGGGTTATTTAAAAACGATTTTTTTAGAACTTTGGTGAGCACACAAACAAATAGAAAACCCGAGGAACTAAAAGTTTCCTTGGGCCAAGAGTTTTTGCTTCTCAAGTCCTAAATCTAAAAAGACAAAAAGAAAACCCAAAGGAATATAATTCCCTTGGGCTAAACGTTTGTGATTTTCAAACTCTAAAGTAAAACTTTTGCAAAAAGTTGTACACCTAGTCAGTTAAGTAACAACGAACGTACTGACTGCCGTGGCTGTGCTCGAGCCCAACCAATTGCAATCTCTTACCGCCCACTTTTAATATAGGCTGCTCTCCATGAGGTAAACCCACACGTACATGACGTGTTTGACCATCATAAGAAAACGCTAATACTAGAACTACATTGCCACGACGATCTTGTTCAATATCTAGTAAAGTCATCGCCATACCATAACCAATGATATATCCCTGACCAGGCTGTAAATTAAAGTAACCGTTACTTAATGCACCCGAATGACCTGTATTATCACTATAGCTAATCGTTGTATAGCTATTATTTGTCACAGGTGCATAAGCACTACCCACAGCATAGGGTGTTGTCGTAACAGTTACCTGAGATGAATAATCTCCACCACTATTACTATAGCCACCACCATAAGTTCCACCATTGTATGGAATGTATCTTGGTTGTTGAATCACTGGTTGTTGAATAACTGGTTGTTGTGGTTGAATTGGTATATATCGTACTACAGGCTGTCTGACTATAGGACGCTGCACAACAACTGGTCTTTGAATGACTGGTCTTTGAATAACTGGGCGTTGAATAATCGGCTGACGAATAATCGGTTGTTGAATAACAGTTGGTCGTCTGATAACTGTTGGTTGTCTGATAACTGTAGGTTGCTGAATGACAGGTGCAGTAATAGAAAATTCAACATCTAAGTTATTTAAAAATTCACCGATTTCACCAAAGAAATTTCCTTCAGTAGCAAAACTTGGTGATAGTGCAAAGACTGCAACTAGGGCTAAGATTAGCCTTTTTCCTTGATTAGGGTTCTTCATGTCTTCCTCCAGAACACATCCCTTTCAATCCTACCTATAGAGTACAGAGTACCTTTTATAAGTTTCAGAGTTATGAATTTGGGATGAGATGTTAACGATACTTATGCAAATAGCTTCATTCAAGCAGCACTTAAGGTGTCAGTTCAAATTGAGGCAAAATACCAAAAAGGCTGTATTAATCTCTGTTATGCATCAAGTTAATGTCCCAGTTAATAGCCCTAAGTGACGCTTAAGCCTCTTCACATAAGGCTTGTATGCTTGTTCTGTCCTTGATACCTTAATAAATACAAAAAAAGCTAGTAGAAAGCCTCAGAACTTGTTATACTAGGTGCGTGATCACTGCGCTCGAGCTTAAAAATTTTGCCATCGTAGACAAGTTGCGATTGGAACTAGGCACTGGGTTTAACGTATTAACTGGTGAAACTGGTGCGGGTAAATCTATTTTGATAGACGCTCTAGGACTGCTCTTAGGCAGTAAAGCAGATACCAGCATTATACGTGCTGGGGCTGATGAAAGCTTGATTCAGGCTGAAGTCAATAGCAACATTGAAAGCCTGAGTCGCCGTATAAAACGTGGTGGTAAAGGCAATTACCGTGTTGATGGTGAAATTGTCAAACTAGCAGAATTTGCCGACATCGGTAATATGCTGATTGTCATTCATGGTCAACATGCATCTCAAGGCCTACTCAATAACAGTGAACAGCGCAAACTTCTTGACCGCTGCTTAGGCGCAAAAGGTCAAAAGCTTTTAGAGGCTTATAAACAAAGCTACGCAGAGTATCAAAAAGTAAAGCGTGAGCTCGAGCTGCTCTATAGTGCAACTAGAGAACGCGCACAACGAATCGATATGCTGAGTTTTCAGATTCAAGAAATCGAAGCTGCTAAACTAGAAGAAATTGATGAAGATGCTTTGCGCGAACGTACCCAAAACTTGCGCTACGCAGAACGCATCATGCAAGATTCAGGTCAAGCACTTGGCTTTTTGAATGTCGCAGACGACAATGTAATGGATCTACTCACACAAGCAGCCAGACATTTAGAGAGTGCAAGCCGATTTAGTAAAGACCTTGAAGCACTCAGTACGGATTTGGCACAAACGGTTGAAAGCGTTCAAGCAGTGAGTGATGAACTTGAAGACTTCTTAGCCCAATTTGAGGTTCAGCCTGGGGAATTAGAAGAGCTCGAGCACCGCCTGCATAACATTGACAATCTAAAACTCAAGTATGGCGAAGATATTCCAACTATCCTGAGCTACTTACAAACAGTCAATGATGAACTTCATACCTTAGAACATGCCGATGAAAATGTAGAACGCTTAGAAAAAGAATCGCAAGATATTCTAGCGAAACTAGATAAACAAGCTACCGAACTCTTTAAAGAGCGCAGTAATACTGCTAAAAAGCTATCTAAAAATGTCACCACCCAAGTCAAACCTTTAGGCATGGCAAATGCAAACTTCCTAATCGAAGTCACTGAAAACGACACCCTCAAACAAAATGGTAAAGATGATATTCAATTCCTGTTTAGTGCCAACCTCGGTGAAGCACCTGCACCCTTAAATCATGTTGCTTCTGGTGGTGAACTTTCACGTATCATGCTTGCTTTAAACGTCTGCTCTGGTTACCCCGACATGCCCACACTTGCTTTTGATGAAGTTGATGCTGGCATTGGCGGACAAACCGCACGTTCAGTAGGTAAACTGCTCAAACAACTAGCTTTTGATCATCAAGTACTTGTAGTCACCCACCTTGCACAAGTCGCGGCCTTTGCCGACCAGCACTTCTATGTTGAAAAAATTGAACAAGAAGGTCGCACCACCACAAACATTCAACAACTAAGCGATGCTGAACGAGAAGCAGAACTTGCACGAATGCTTTCAGGCAGTGATAGCGCAACAGCCATCGCCCACGCAAAAGAACTTTTGGAAGAAAGTCAACAACAAAGCATTGATGCAAAACATGTTACGAAAAAAACTACGAAGAAAAAAGCAAAACAGTTAGAGGGAGCAGGGCATGCCTGATAAGCCCGAATACACTATCACTTTTGATGCAGAAAGTAGTCTTGGCTTAGAACACTGCCCTGACTGCGATAGTGATAATACAGTAACCTATCATTATAACGAGGGCTTTACTGAGTTAGAATGTATGAATTGTGGTTACATGAGTGATGCTGAAGAAATAGCTTCACTTACTCGCTACGATGGTAGTCTTTTAGAATCTGATAAAAGTATTAAATTGCCCATGCCTGTTAAGAAGATAAAGGCTTAGGTGTAGAGTTTAGACTTATGAAAGTTTTAAGCAGGCTTTTATCGATAATTATTACAATTATCCTGATACCTATCCAAATTATATTTTGGATTTTTTTATTTCTAAAGGCAAACTTTGGACGCAATGTTTCATCGAGAGAAGAACATTTAATATATGAAGATGGAATCATAACCTTATCGACAGGTGACAACTTAACTGTAGAAGAGACAAAAGAAATCTACAATGAGTTAGGTAGTGAATTTCAATTTCCTGAACAAACTGAAACCATTGAACATGTCTATACCTTAGAGTTTCTTAGCAGTGAAAAGTTAGGAAATCATGAAGTCTGCCCTAGATGCAATGCTGAAACAGAACAGCGCCTTGCTAACTTTATCTATGACACTGAATCTGAAATTAGAATTATGTATGCCCCTTCTGGCTATTATTGCCTGAATTGTCCTACAGCAATTATTGACCTCGATCTTATGAAAAGAGGTGTTGCCAAGAATTATATATTTAATAAGTTATTAGGCATTGAAAATGATCAAGGTATCAACTTTTTTCAAACGTTTAACGGTGAAAGTATGGTCTACACTACAGAAGATTTAAAAACACTATTTGACACAGAATTTGCTGCTGCCGTTGTTAAGCGTATAGGCAACAAGACCAAAACACATAAACGTAAGAAAAAACAATCACAAAAAGCAGCTAGAAAGAAAAACCGTTCAAGAAAGTAAGCTACTTTTGAACTTCCGCATAGGCTGCTGCGATACGCTTTACCCCTTCAACAATACGCTGCTGTGACGTACTCGAATACACCAAACGCATAGAACGCTTACCCGACTTGTCAGGGAAGAATTTTTCGCCAGATGCAAAACTTACACCATGTCTAGCAGCAGCTTGTTGTAAGGCTTGCGCCTCAACATCACGCAAATGTCCCCATAGATACAATCCACCTTTTGGGGATTGCCAGTGCAAACTGTTTGTTGGCAAGTACTCTTTTAAACTTTTTTCCATAATCCTTGCACGTTGCAAATGACTACTACGCATACACTGTAGATTTTTGTCATAGTCGCCTTCATCTACTAAGGCAGCTATGCAAAGTTGTGAAAGTCCAGGGTTAAACAAATCGCTTTGGGCCTTAACTAGCGATAGTTGGTCAATAATTGCCTCATCAGCAACAACATAGCCAAGACGTACGCCCGGTGCAAGCGTTTTAGAGAAGGTTCGCAAGTGTATGACTAAACCAGTACCTTCTAAATCTTTTAAAGTTGGTGGCGGTGGTTCTGAAAAATACATGTCTCTATAAGCTTCGTCTTCAACAATTGGCACACGGTAACTGCGAGCAAGCTGAATGATGCCTTGCCGTGCTTCAAGTGGAAGGGTCGCTCCTGTAGGATTCTGAAATGTAGGGTTTATATAAAGTAACTTAGGACGCTTTTTCAAGAAGATATCTTCAAGTTCATCCAAATCTCCATTGGCAAAATCCCAACCACAAAGATGTGCGCCAGCAAAACGGAAACTCTGAATCGCACCAACATAGCCCGGCCAATCCAAAACAACCGAATCATGCTGACTCAATAAACAGCGACTTATAAGATCAAGCGCTTGCTGCGTACCTGTAACAACTAATATTTCTTCAGGACGAACACCTTCACGCTTAGCAAGGACCTCTCGCAAATGTGGGTGACCTTCAGTAGGTAAGAATCCTAAAGCAGCTCTTGGATAATTTGTTAGGATATGATCGCTTAAAGCTTGGTAGCGTTCTATAGGAAAGGATTCTAGATTGGGCTGCCCCGCACCAAAAGAAATTGTGTCAGCAGCATCTAATTCAATCAATGAGCGGATGCTCATATCCAAGCTTTGCTGTACGGCTTCAGTAACTTTGCCACGCCATGCAAAATGTGCACCCATACGTTCTGGCCTGCTACTCACAAAAGTGCCACGACCTATATAACTACGAACTAAACCTCGTGCTTCAAGTTCGTGATAGGCATTCACTGCAGTTGTCCGGCTCACAGAAAGCTGCTCAGCAAGTTTACGTTCTGAAGGTAGTTGATCGCCAGGTTGTAACTTACCATCAACCATCAAATCACTTAAGCCATTACATAGCTGTAAATAAAGCGGTGTTGCTGCCTTGGCGTCTAGTTCTAATCCAACCCAGTCCATAAATCATTATGGGGCTTTGAAGCTATCAAGTGCAATACCCAATTCAAAAATGGCTTTTTAACATTTGTCTGATACTACTTCTATAATGCTTTCATTCTATAATGCTTTCACCAAAAAGCCCCTCACAAATTGTGAGGGGCTTCGAAAAAGGAAGGAAAAAAGTGTTTAGAAAGCTTAGTTCAATTTAGCGACTACGGTTGCTGCGCCTGCTGCTTTGTTATCTAAGCTGTAAGTAAAGTGGTCTTGTGCACCTTCTGGAGATACGCCTACAAGTGGTTTAAATGCGAATGGTGCTGCGCTATCGTCTGGGCTTGGCTCTACTGAAATTACAACTGGTGCGCCAGATAGGTCTAGTGGGAAGTTGATGCCTTCAGGAGCATTGCTTAGGAAATCCTCGCCTGGGAACGGTGGGCCACCTTGGTCGCCACTAAAGCCTGAGAAATCGTCTGCTGCTGCTGGGTCAGTAAAGCGACCAGTGCTGATTGGTTGACCATCTACTACTACCCAACCTTCGTATTCCCAACCTGCTGGTAGTTCTGGAACATTTAAGCCTGCGCTCGGACTACCTGAGCTTAGGTCTAAGAACCATACACCGCTGTTTTCGTCGTTATCGTTGCCGTTAGTTGGTGTTGCTAAGATGTATGAACCGCTTGCTTCTGAAAAGTCGTTGCCTAGTGCTGGTGCAGCATCTATGCTTAAGTTTGCTAAGCCGTCTACGATTGCACCACCGAGGTATTTAGTTGCTGCTGGGATGGTATCTACATCACCTGCTGGTTCGATGGTTAGAACAACTAGGCTGGCATCTTGTGCATTTTCTGGAACGATGAATGCGGAACTGCCTATTACTCTATTATCTAAATCTACTAAATCACCGTCTGCATTGACATTGAACTTGCCTGTAGTAACTGGTGCGCCATCTATAATGAGCCAA
>CALHRJ010000483.1 GCA_938038395.1 uncultured Deinococcales bacterium
GCTGTGAAGTCTTTTTCTCTTTGGTTGCGGGAACAGGATTTGAACCTATGACCTTCGGGTTATGAGCCCGACGAGCTACCAGACTGCTCCATCCCGCGTTAAACTGCTTTAGACTTTCTTTCAGTCTTCCTAAGCAGAAATGGAGTGTATCACGGGTATTTGGGAGTGTCAACGGTCAGAAATGGCAAGTTTGCTTTTCGTGAAGTCTGCGCTTATTTTGACTCATTTTTAGGTATTTGATTAAGCTTTTAAAGCTACACAAACTACTTAAAGGAGGTCTTTAAACCTGATGTATCTAGAGCTGTTTTGTCTATATTTGATTATCAAGGTTAAAAGTAGTGGTATAAGTTCAGAAGTGTTTGTTAGTGTTGAAAAATCAGATATAGATTCAATCATTCAGCTATTTGTCTTTATCTTGTCTTTATCGATCGATTGATAATTACACGGACTGTTGATTATATAGACTGAATAGTTAGATAGTTTGAGATTAGCCAACCAATATATAGGTCTGGAGTGCCTCCAAATTGTGAAGGGTAGGTTGAAAACAACGTAAGCAGCGTGTTTTTAAGCACAGCGCAAAAACCGCCAAGGTGCGTCCATCTGCCCCGATTTGTGACGTCGAATGATATTATACTATCCGCCAATCTGCGGACGCACCCATAGGTATGCTGGTACTTGCTATTAATACCTGAATATCTGTACACTACGGGTCGGCCTATAGGATAGGTCAGATTTACGGAACTACATAGGAGAAACAAAATGCCTAAAATGAAGACCCACAAGGGCACCAAAGCTCGTGTTAAACTCACAGGGCGAGGTAAAGCTAAGGCAATGCGTACTGGCAAACGCCACATCAACTATAAGATGAGTGGTAAGCAAATTCGTCAGGGACGTACCGCCCTTATTCTAGCAGACACAGAAGTGCCACGTATTAAAGCACTTTTGCCATACGGTTAAGGGAGCGTTTTTAGATGCCAAGAGCAAAAACAGGTGTTGTACGTCGTCGTCGTCACAAGAGAATTCTCAAAAAAGCTAAAGGCTTTTGGGGTTCACGTTCTAAAACTTTCAAAAATGCAAATCAAACATTACTAAATGCTGCTGATTATGCATTCCGTGATCGTCGCGATAAGAAAAAAGATATTCGTCGTCTTTGGATTGTGCGTATTAATGCCGCTGCACGTGAAGAGGGTATGACCTACTCATCACTCATCAGTGGACTACGTAAAGCAAATGTCACCATCAACCGTAAAGTTATGGCTGATCTTGCTGTGCATGAACCAGAAGCGTTTAGACAACTTGTTGAGGTAGCGAAAGCTGCTTAATTAGGAAGCTATAGCTAGAGTTTATAAGCCACCTGATTTGCAGGTGGCTTTTTTTTATCTCATTAACTTTTGTTGTGAGTACGGTAGGCTATGAACTGTTGTATTAAATATATTTTTGATTTTAAAGGTAATTCGGGGGAGAACTAAAAAGATATAGGGAGAAAGGTATTATCATGAGTCGCTATCAGTCTCTAAGTCCAATTGATGTTTTTGGAGCAGATGAAGAGCTCGAGCTCAGCCCACTTACCAATGTAAATGCTGGTCGGGTACTCATCCTCAATGCAAGCTATGAAGCACTTCATGTTTGTTCTGTCAAACGTGCGGTGTCTTTGCTTATGCATGAAGTTGCAGAGCGTATAGAAGATAGTGACAAAGTCCTGCGCTCACCGAGTCAACTCTTTCCAGTACCTAGCGTTATTCGCCTTAAAAAGTTTGTAAAGCGCCCTTTTAGACAACGTGTTGCGTTTAACCGTAAAAATGTCTTCAGACGCGATGATCACAGTTGCCAATACTGTGGTATTAGAGCTAGTGAACTAACCCTAGACCACGTTCTGCCAAGAAGTCGTGGTGGTTCTACAAGCTGGGAGAATGTCGTAGCATGCTGTCATAAGTGCAACGCTCGTAAGCGTGACCGTTTACCAGAAGAAGCAAACATGCATCTTAACCGCAAAGCTGTAGCACCTCAGTTTATGTTTAGTTCTGCCTTTGGACTTATTTCAGAAGTGGATCCACTGTGGCAACCTTATTTACCAAAAGCTCGAAAATAAATCCGATAGAGTTTAAATCGGGGCGTCTTTATCCAAGGGTGAAACTAATTTCAGTAAAAAACTTTCAAGGTTCGTTCTTTTGAAATGAAATAATCTAATGATTAAAAGCGTTTCTACGATTGACT
This sequence comes from uncultured Deinococcales bacterium, assembly GCA_938038395.1. Classification (GTDB taxonomy): domain Bacteria; phylum Deinococcota; class Deinococci; order Deinococcales; family Trueperaceae; genus CALGZD01. Next base: position 2,215 of record CALHRJ010000483.1, read on the forward strand.
GCGACAGCAGTCTGTCGGCGATGCAGATGCTTGTAGAAAACCGCACAGGTGCGAGTTAAGAATAGATGCTATCAGTGTGAAGCAAGATTTCATGGCATTGCTGTTAGTTTGAGATATTCCTTCAACCATTAGCGAAACGCACCCACTTTAAATACCTTAAGTCCCAGCTTTGTTTTTAGGTGAACGAGAAAGAGGCCTAAAGACAAGCTGGGCTTGTTTATGAAGCTAGACTAAATAAGTCGTTATTTGAATTTGCATAATTGAGTAATTGATGCATGTAAGGAATCAAAAGGTCGTAGGAAAATTGCTAAAGAAACACGTAGTTAATATTATCTTCAATAGTTCTTTGGACCCGAATCGGCTTGATACAGTTATATTTTGTGAGACATTGACCTAAAAATATTAGCTATTAAGCTACATAATATCGAAAGATACTTAAGTAAAAAATGACTTATTTGAGTCCCACAAAATTCTTACTTTATGGGCTCTAAGATGAGTAGAAATTGAAATGAAGAAGCTGCTGAATTAGCGATTTTGAGACAATTTCCACTTGGGTTATTCTTGCCTGTTGACACTCCTATACCTGCATGCTAATCTATCTAGCCGAGCAAGTAAGGCTCTTAATGAAGATTAAAATCTGAGCTTAAGAAATTACTCGCAAACATGCTACCCTAGCTCAATTGGCAGAGCACTTGACTTGTAATCATGAGGTTATCGGTTCGATTCCGATGGGTAGCCCCACTTTTTTTTAAAAGATGGAAAGTAATAAAGTTTTACTTGTTTAAAGTAGTACGAAAGAGCAGAAGTGCTCATGTGGGTCGGTGCCCGAGTGGTTAAAGGGGACGGACTGTAAATCCGTTAGCTTTGCTTACGTTGGTTCAAATCCAACTCGGCCCACCATATAGCTTTTAAAGGTATTGCAAATTCTGAATAAGGGTTTTGTAGTACCTGAAAAGCTTTGGCGATTTGAATTCTGAAAAAGAATCAGATTATAAGATTGCTCATGTAGCTCAGTGGTAGAGCACTCCCTTGGTAAGGGAGAGGTCGACGGTTCAACCCCGTTCATGAGCTCCAGATTTAATATCAGTCCCAAATAGTTTAAACTCATAATCGTCAACTTAATTCTGCAACCTACCTAAGGTTTCTGAATTTTTTGATAGTGTTTGAAATATTAGGACTACAAGTTTAGACCGTAAGTTTGAAGGAGACCACGATGGCTAAAGCAGTATTCGAACGAACCAAGCCACACGTAAATGTGGGAACAATAGGACATGTTGATCACGGAAAGACAACATTGACCGCAGCAGTAACATTTACAGCAGCAGCAGCAGATCCAAATACCGAAACACTTTCT
>CALHRJ010000484.1 GCA_938038395.1 uncultured Deinococcales bacterium
TAATTCGCTGTATTACATTATTGTACAGTTAAGGTTTGTGTAACTATCACCGTATCGTTTCCATCTACATAGCGCACTTCGTATGTACCAGCAGTCTCTGGTGCAGTCAGCTTCACATTATCCCAAGTCGTTACATAATAACTATAGTTGTTGTAATTCTTCCCAGCCTGTGTATCTGACAAATCATAAATTGCAATTCGTCCGTCGGGTCCAGAATACTCAAAATTAAATTCCTGTTCAACCGCAACTTGACTTGGCAAAGAAAGCGTTGCTTGACTAGGCGTCACTGTAAATGCCTCAGTTACGATTACATTACGATTATCATCAACATAGCGCACTTCATATGTGCCAGCTTCGCTTGGAGCAAGAAGCTTGGGATTATCCCATTGGGTTACAAAGTAACTATAGTCATTATAATTTTTGCCACCATCAACATCTGTGGTTTCATAAATTGCAATTCGACCTTTTGGACCACTATAACTAAAATTAAAGTTGTAGCCTGCCTCTACCTCTGCTGGTAGGGTTAGCGTAGCTTGACTAGCCAAAACTGTTATTGGTTGTGTAGCTATTACATTTCCATTATCGTCAACATAGCGCACTTCATAGTCTCCAGCTTCGCTTGGTGCTAATAATTTTGGATTATCCCATTGTGTAACAAAGTAACTATAGTCATTATAATTTCTACCACCATCAACATCTGTTGTTTCATAGATTGCTATACGTCCTTCTGGACCACTATAGCTAAAGTTAAATTCATAGCCTGATTCAACTTCTGCTGGCACTGTTAAAGTTGCTTGGCTTGGCAATACAGTCATCAACTGTGTGGCTATCACAGACCCATTATCATCAACATAGCGCACTTCATAGTCCCCAGCTTCGCTTGGTGCCAGAAGCTTAACATCGTTCCATGCAGTCACATAATAACTATAGTCGTTATAATTTCTTCCACCATCAACATCTGTTGTTTCATAAATCGCTATACGCCCCTCAGGACCACTATAGCTAAAAGCGAATTCAAAACCTGCTTCAACTTCTGCTGGTATTTCCAAAGATGCAAGACTTGGTAAAACTGTTATAGGGCGTGTGGCTATGACTGTGCCATTCTCATCTATATAGCGAATCTCATAATCTCCAGCTTCGCTTGGCGCTAGCAGCTTTACAGCGTTCCATGCAGTCACATAATAACTATAGTCATTATAATTTCTTCCACCATCTGTATCATCAGTATCAAAGATTGCAATACGTCCCTCTGGTCCACTAAAAGTGAACGCAAACTCATAGCCAGATTCTACTTCTACAGGCGTTTCTAGTGAAGCCAAACTTGGCGACACTGTTAAAGAACGTGTAGCTATAACTGTTCCATTCTCATCTGTATAGCGAATCTCGTATTCTCCAGCTTCGCTTGGTGCTAATAGTTTTACATCGCTCCATACAGTTGCATAGTAACTATAGTTCCCATAATTTCTACCCCCTTCAGCATCGTCCGTGTCATAGATTGCGATGCGTCCATCGGGTCCGCCAAATGTAAAAGCGAATTCATAGGCAGCTTCTACTTCTTCTGGAACGTCTAAAGTTATAGAAGCTTCGATAACTTCTATAGTTGTTGTTGCAACGGTTACATTATTTCTATCTATATATCTAATTTCATACATAGCTGGCGTACTTGGCGCACGCAAATTTACATCATCCCAAGCAGTTGCATAGTAATCGTAGCCTTGCTCACGCCAACTATTACTAGCTTCGCCAACATCAAAGAAACCAATGCGCCCTTCTGGTCCATCAAAACTAAAGGTAAATTCGTAGCCTGCCTCTACTTGTGCAGGAGCATCTATTGTAGCTTGAATTTCTAAAACATCTATTTGTACTGTTGCTAGCAAACACTCTGGCGAAATCGTTTTGTACCTGAGTTCATAGCTTCCTGCTACACTTGGTGCAAACAATTCTACGGCATTGCCACCACTCTTAAATGCTGACTCAATGCTGCTATACTCATCTCCACCTATAGGATGTAAGTATAGTGCTCCATCTGAACCATCAATGGTTGTTATAAATGTGCTACTTGCGTATATTTCGGAAGCAGGCTGAATGCTTGCCTCATAACCATCGCAGGTTTCTTCAACAACTTCTTCAACAATCACTTCTTCAACTGCAACTTCTAAAGCACTTGCTAACTCAGCAGCACTTTCAGCATTTACAAAGGTACCTACGTCTTGAAAGCTTTCAATAGCTCGCTCATTCAAATCAAGACCAATAATTTGCAAATCAATTTCTATACCCATAGCTTGAAGCTCTGCTACAACTGCGTCCAAACCATCTTCACAAGACTCTTCCCCATCGGTAACTATAACTATCAATCGTTTACCTGCATCTGCTGGAAAATCTTGAGCTGCTAAACGCAATGAATAGGCAATTGGTGTGGAGCCTTGAGCGGTTGCATCATCAACATTTTGAATCATTGATGGCTTATCAACACCTTGGAGGGGCACAAACAATTTGGAATCTTCACATGAGCCAGGTTCTAAGGCACGAACTTCTGAACCATAAATGCGTAATCCAACATTTATGTCACCTTCTGGCAATCCTTGAATGAAGTCTTTAAGTACCTCTTTAGCAACTTGAATGCGGGTACGGTCATCATCCATTTTGTTCCACATAGAACCTGATGCATCTAATATCAATTCAACATAGGTCTGTTGCGCAACACCTGAAACGGTAAATAGCATTATGCATAGTAGTAACAAAGTTCTTAAATATTTCATCTTATTTCCACCCTCACTCCTGTATTAAACTTCTTTTACAACATTAAGTATATTTACCAGTTTAGCTAATGAAGGCAGATATACATGTAGCCTGAGGTCGTACCCTTCTAATAATCTTCTCCATAATCTCGTATCAAGCCTGTTAAACTTGAGTCATGTCTGTGCAATCTCAACAAATTCAGCTAAGCATCATCACACTTAGCTACCATCGTGCAGATACGTTATTGCAGAAGCTAAATGCTTTAAAGGTGTGTGACTTAGATAAACGTGCGTTTGAGATTGTGATTGGTTTTAATGATGGTGATGCAGACTTAGTTAGGCAGATTGAGGGGCTCGAGCTCCCCTACAGCACACAACTATTATTATTCTCGGAAAACGAAGGCATATCAAAAGGACGCAACCGCTGCATTGAAGCAGCAAAAGGCAACATCATTTATTTTTCAGATGATGATTGTATTCCAAACCCAAACACACTCAGCCAACATATCCAAGCCCAAGCAAAAAAGCAGGCTGTTTATATAGGCTCAATCCTTTTTAAAGATGGAAACTCAGAAAGTTCTTGGATACCTAAAAAAGTTAACTATGGCAATACCAATGGCGCAAATACAAGTGTTCCCAAACAAGCCATACAAGCTGTCGATGGGTTTGACGAATCACTATCTGGTTATGGTGGAGAAGATATTCTTCTAGGCTACCAATTAAAAGAACTTGGTTTAAGCTTTATGGCCTTAGAAAATGCATGGACCACACATATCGGTCCCAACCCTGCATTATCAAGAAATACAGATAAAGCCTACAGCGCTGGCTACAACGCCGTCATGATTGCTAAAAAACTACCTACATCTGTCGCATTTAGGCTGGGCGTTCATCCAATATTATTAGGTCTAAAACAAATCATTCTCAATCCTCTTGTGCTAAAGCTATTTAAAAATTCTGCCACGCTACTCTATGAAAAAGCCTACCTAGATGGTGCTTTTGATGCCCAGAAGAACAGTCCAAAACAGAACGAAAAATATTGACCTCTCAAAAAAATCATGTATACTCTTAGTCATGAATATATTTTCCAAAACAAGGTTGTGGTTAGGACGATGGCGTAGTCTACGGCTATCAAATAACTCGATTTATCTATAACTTTGGAAAAATAACTTTCCCTCTTTTAAAACTTAACTTTGCCAGACTTAAAGCCAAAAACTTTAATGTTTTGAGCTATGAAAATACATAAACAAAAAGCAACTAAAAAGGATAAACAACTATGTCAGAAGAATCTGGAATATCAATTGCACCACTACTTAACCGAATTTTTGATGGTGAAACCTTAGAACGCAACGAAGCTAAAGAAGTCATTGGTTACCTGATGGACGGTCAACTCAGCCAAATGCAAGCCTCTGCCCTACTCGCAGCCTTGCGTATGCGTGGTGAGACTGTAGAAGAAATCACTGGTTTCGCAGAAGCTATGCGAAGTAGAGCAGTGCGTGTTGTGCCTGATGTCAATGAGCCATTGCTAGATATTGTCGGTACAGGTGGTACAGGCATAAGCACTTTTAACATCAGTACAGCAACCATCTTTGTGGTTGCAGCAGCAGGCGTTAAAATTGCTAAACACGGCAACCGAGGCGTAACCCGTAAATCTGGCTCAGCAGATGTACTTGAAGCTATGAATGTCAATCTTGACCTAAACGCTGAACAAGTAGGCAAGTGTATTGAAGAAATTGGCGTAGCCTTTATCTATGCGAAAGGTCACCACCCTGCTATGCGTTTTGTCGGACCAATACGTGCAGACTTACAAGCAAGAACCATCTTTAACTCTTTAGGCCCACTTACCAATCCTGCAAATGCCACAAGGCAACTAATGGGCTCTTACGACCCAGCATTAACAACAACGTTTGCGGAAGTACTGGGTAGCTTAGGTTTAGAACATGCATTGGTTGTCCATGGTGATGGCTTAGACGAACTTTGTGTCTCTGCTGAAAATGTTATTAGTGAATATAAAGATGGCAAGGTCACAAACTACACCCTAAAAGCGGAAGATGTTGGTTTAAGTAGCTATCCTTTTGAAGATATTTTGGGTGGAAGTCCTGAAGACAATGCTAAAACCATTCGTAAAGTTATCGCTGGAGAGATTGCTGGTGCGAAGCGAGCCATAGTTCAATTAAATGCTGGTGCAGCCTTGTACGTTGGTGGTAAAGCTATAGATATAACTGAAGGTGTGCAAATCGCTGGAGAGATTATGGATAGTGGTAAGGCTATAGAGAAGCTTGATGCTTACATTGCGTTTACCCAACAAAATTGAACTAGCTTCCCAACTTTTCTAAAGGGAGGAACTAAAACTTAGAAGCCTCCCACTTTTTTGAAGGGGGATTAAGGGGGATTCCGCTTTTTAGGTTCAAAGTCAAAGACAGAATCCCTCCTAACCTCCCTTGAAAAAAGGGTGGAACTAATACCAATTCCGTTTAAATCCGTAGTTTAGTCTGAGGTGATTTTACAGAATTGGCTACCTGACTTACGGAATATGGTTGAGCAAATGATAGCCCTAGCTCATTTGTTTACAACATATATTTTCGGACACGGTATAAACACTAAAAAAGCGAGTGAGGCTAAAACCTCACTCGCTTAACTTTTGGATTTACAGTCTAAGACTTATTAAGGGATAACAAGTTCGAAACCTGGGTAAATCAAGTTTGGATTACCTTGGGTGATGTAACTATTCGCTTCTTCAATATCTGTGTAGCGATTAAAATCACCGTAGAAAGATGTTGAGATAGCACCTAGTGTGTCACCGTCTTTAACAGTATAAGTACCACGAGCACCAACAATACTAGCAACTGCACCTTGAGCTTGACGTAGCTCGAGCTGTTTTGCATTAAATGCATCTTGGTTAGAATCGCCAGCTAAGAACTGGTCTCTAAGAGTACGAAGCTCCCCAGAAAGGCGAATCGCTCTTGCTTGTGCATCTTCTAGCGTAGGTTCTGCTGCTGCCGCCGCCGCTGCTGCTGCCGCTTCTTCTTGAGCTGCTAACAATGCTTCAAGTTCAGCAATACGCGTATTTAACTCACCGATACGACCATCATAATCACTTGCTTGGCTAGCTAGATTACTATTTAAGCCGTCACGCTCTGTTTGAAGTGCAGCAAGCTGTGCTTGTAAATCTGCGTTAGCTGCTAATTGAGCTTCCAGTTCACCAATACGAGTTACGCCACCATCACGCTCAGTAGTTACTGCGTTAAGTTGACCTGTTAAATCTGCAACTTGCGCTTCAAGTCCACCAGCTTGTTCAGCAGTCGCACGAAGAGCTTCAAGTTCAGCAGTTAATGTTTCAACTGTTGTAGTTGCACCGTCACGCTCAGTTGTTAATGTTTCAATTTGTGCATTTAGACCTTCAACTTGGCCTGCAGCACTACGTAATGCCTCAAGCTCACTGCTTAGTGAAGATACGTTTTCAAGCGCACTATCACGCTCTGTTGTTACTGTTGACATATCAGCGTTTAGACCTTCAATTTGACCTTGAAGAACTGCAACTTGATCATTAGCACCACTTAAAGCATCTAGTTGTGCTTGTAAATCAGCAACTTGTGTTGTTGCACCGTCACGCTCAGTAGTTAAAGCAGCAATTTGTGCATTTAAGTCATCCATACTACTGATTGAGTTATCACGCTCAGTAGTCATAACACTAAGGTTTTGAGTTAATGCAGCAAGCTGTGCTTGAGCATCCGTTAATTGACTTGCACTTGCTTGAAGACCTTCCATTTCGCCAGAAACTTGGCTCATTTGTGCAAGTGCTTCATCACGCTCAACTGTAATTTCACCAATTCGAGTATTTAAACCCTCGATTTGTGCGTTCAGTGATGAAACTTCTGCGTCTCCACCACTACGTAAAGTTTCTATTTCAGCACTAAGTTCAGCAATTCTTGCATTTGCGCCTTCTAAATCTGCACTTGCAACCATTGAACCTAGTTGTCCTTCAAGTTCTACGATTTTTGCATTTGCAGCATCTAGGTCAGCACTACCAACCATTGAACCCATTTGGCCTTCAAGTTCAGCGATTCTTGCATTTGCGCCTTCTAAATCTGTGCTTGCAACCATTGAACCTAGTTGAACATTTAATCCATCAACTTCTGCTGTTAGACCATCTTTTTCTGCACGGAGAGCAGCAACACGTTCTTCTAAGCTACCAATTTCTGCCTCAAGACCCGTAATTTGCTCTGTTGTAGTGTTTGTTGTGGTACGAAGTTGTGCAAGTGCATCGTTACGCTGACTACGTAAACGATCAAGTTCAACAGATGGCACCATGCCCTCCATTTGACCACTAACAGTAGTAATTTGCGTATTTAGTGTAGAAACTTGCGTTGAAAGATCCGCATTTTGTGTCTCTAAATCACCAAGACTTGCTTGTAAAGCAGCACGTTCTGCTAACTCAGCTTCGATTTGAGCTTTAAGATCAGTATTTTCAACGCGTAGACCTTCAACTTCAGCAGTAAGAGTATTTACTGTGTTATTTAGGGTTGCATTTTCACCAGTCATGGTGCTTAGTTGTGCTTGAACTGCTGAGCTATCGTCAAGTTGAGCACTCACTGTAGTTACTTGAGTTGAGAGCTCCGCATTTTGGGTCTCTAAATCACCAAGGCTTGCTTCTAAGGCTGTACGTTCTGCAAGTGCAGCTTCAATTTGAGCCTTTAGATCGGTATTTTCAACGCGTAGACCTTCAACTTCAGTCGTAAGAGAACTTAGGTTAGTCGTTAAATTTGAGTTTTCACCTGTAATTGCAGCTAATTGAGCTTGAACATTGCTTAACTGCCCAGCATCACTTTGAGCAATACTAAGTGATTCGTTTGCTGCTGCAAAACGGCTTTGTAATTCAGCAAGTTCTTGGCGAACTGCATCTAGTTCAGCTTCAGTTGTTACTTTTTGTGATCTTAGTGCTTCAATTTCAGCAATCTTTGCATCGATATCAGCCTGCATACCTGTTAAACGTGCATTGATAGCAGCTTGCGCTTCAGCTTGACCATTTAGATTTGCTTGGTTTTCAGCTACGAGTGTTTCATTTTGCTGATTAGCTGCTACGAGCTGTTGCTCGAGCTCAACGATTCTAGTCTCAAATGTTGTTGAAGAGCTAGCTTGTTGTCTGAGTGTATCAATCTGTGCACGGAGCGCACTAACTTCATCACCAGAAACCATGCCTGAAATCTGAGTTTGTAACGCACTAACTTCAGTAGCAGGAACCATACCTTGCATTTGAGCTTGTAAAGCATTTAACTCACTTGCAGGAACCATACCTTGCATCTGTAGTCTCAAAGCATCCAAATCTGCACTTGGAACCATGCCCTGCATTTGTAATCTTAGTGCGTCAACATCAGCTGAAGCAGTTTGTGCCGCAACTAGTTGTGCTTCTAGATTAAGTGCACGCTCATTAGCAGCTTCAAGATCAGCTGCAGCACTCTCACCAATGCTTCTATATTTATCTAGTTCTGTTTGTAATGACGTAACTTGCGTAGTTAAACCATCTGCTTCGCTTCTAAGTTGCGAACCTAATTGAGTTTTTTGATCTAATTCAGCTTGTAATGTACCCACTTGAGTTTGAAAGGTGGATAGCTCTTGCTCCAAGGTATCGGCCCTATTTGGCCCACAACTAACGATGAGTAACAAGCCTATTGACAGACTTATTAGCTTAATAGCAGTTCTCTGCATGTACAACAACCTCCTGGTGAAAAGTAAGCCTAGAAACAACCACAAGCACAGAATAAAAAGAGTTTACTTATGGTTAAGTAATTTAGGCAAGAATTTTGTATGGGCATTTAAGGGGTTCACCCAATACACTGACCATTGAGAATTACAAACCAGAGCTTGCATAACTCTGAAAGTCAAACCATCCTAAATATACTCATACTAATTTAACCTAAATCCAAATACCTTTTTGGAAAGATTGGTGACAAAGTAGTTACGCTAAACTGCTTGTATCTTCAATAGTTACGAAAATATAAATCCAGCACTAGAAATATAACGCTACTGCTATTAGACAACTACCCAAATCTGTCAGAAATCCTCATTTCGAAGTACTATGTATAACCATGGGTTGCACTATAGTTATTAATCGCCTACAGGACTGAATATCTTAGTTATACGCCCTTATAAAATAAGGCCAACTAACTTTAGCTGAGTACTTCCCCTTAAAGTCTTATAAATCAAAGCCTACATAATAGTTGCCCCGATTCCACCGTATTTATAATTACACAAAGGATTTATCCATAAAAATAAAGATAATAGAAAATACTTGCACTTAGCCTATCTACTTAACACGATTACAAGGTTCTGTGTTCCTTCCGTTAGAAAACACTAATCTCAAATACTCAAATCAACGTATAATGCCTAAACAATCAAGCAGCTATCTAAAACTATTTCACTATCGTTAATACAACGAAAAGCTCATTTTAAATTAGAGGTAAATCATGACGACATCTTCTCAATCAACCCCAACATTTCTTGAACACAATGGTGTTTTCGTTTTAGATACCCAACACATGGGCTTTACTGGCACAATTGCAACATTTTTAGTACCAAGTAAAGCAAATGATGGGCGCTTCATATTGGTTGAGAGTGGTCCTGGCTCTACGGTAAAAACTATTGAAAAAGCTATTCAAGACGCTGGCTTCGATCCAAAAGCACTCGGTGCAATCTTACTTACCCACATTCATTTAGACCATGCAGGTGCTACGGGCAACTTAATCCAAACACACAACCCAGATGCTCACGTCTACGTGCATGAGCGGGGTGCCAAACATATGATTGATCCTAGTCGTTTGATGGATAGTGCAAGACGTATATACAAAGAAAAGATGGATATGCTTTGGGGTGAGATGTTACCGATTGAAGCTTCTAAGCTCACAGCTTTAGAAGGAGGCGAAGGTGGTGAAAGCTTTGAGGTATTAGGTCATACAATCAAAGCCTATTATACCCCTGGACACGCTTCCCATCATGTTTCTTTTCTGTTTGACGACGGCACTTTATTTACAGGAGACTCAGCTGGGGCTAAGGTCAATGGTTCAGCAGTTGTACGCCCAACCTTACCGCCACCAGATATCAACCTTGAACTGTATGACCAAAGCTTAGATACAATGCGCCAATCCCAACCAGATAGGCTCATGCTCACACATTATGGGCAGGTTCTAAATCCGCAAGAGCATTTTGATAAAGTAAGTGCCGCAAATCATCAATGGGCACAACTAATTTTAGATGACTTAAACGCTGGTTTGGAAGATGAGGCGATTATCAATCACTTACATGAAGTGAGTATTGCTGAACTAGCCGCAGATGGCACAAGCCAGGAAGATATTGTGCGACATGGCGTAATTAGTAATGACACCATGAGTGTGGCTGGGTTAAAACGCTATTGGGAAAAGCATCATCCAGAAGCGTTAGTATCAAGCTAGTAGTTGTGTGAATCATAGTTAAAGCGTTTCCACGAATTAAATTAACTGCGACTGCATTTAATTGGCGATGCAGATGTCTGTGAAAACCGCACAGGTGCGCGTTAAAATAGATGCTACCAGTAGTGATGTAACGTTTCAGGGAATTGCTGTTACAGAAAAATCAATTAGGCAGCGTATACAAAATGTTCAGCGATATAGTCAAAAGCTTGGCATAAACAGTGTTCAGAATTTTCTTCTGAACTTAGTCCTAAGTGCAAGCTATGTTCTGTTTCATGTAGTTTAACTATCTGGTTGTCGCCAATATCACTACCATGACTAACCTTCTCAAGCCCTTGATGACGATCCACACCATTGAGTGTTGTAACACCACTTTCAATAAAATGGATAAAAGCTATTGGCATTTTTAACTGGTTTGCAGATTTATCTAGCGTGTCTATATCTATAGCGTTACCTTCAGCATCAGACCAAATATAATCAGATTCTTCCGTTAGATAACCATCACTAGGGTAATAGTGCTTGGCAGCAACCGTTGCATTCTTTGACTGAGATGCGTTTTGAAACTCTGACTCACACTCTCGAAACTGCGAACTTTCATGAGTTTGTCCTACAGCAACAATAAGAGCAGAAGCACCTCGCATAAGACTCTTTAACAAACTAGGGCTTAACTTTGGTGAAAGTTGCCATACTACAAAATCAATATCTACATTCGTTGATGGTGTTTCGGTAGTAACAGTACGCACAGAAATATTTAGACCAATTGTGCGATAAAAGCTCGAGCTCAACCGAGTTCCCCAGCGCACATGACTTGCTAACTTATCTATAGCTGGTCCAATAAGCGCAATCTTCTTTTTGCGGTTTACACCGTTTGAAGCGCTTGATTCAAACAAATGCTCTTGCATTGGCTCATCATCTTCAAAAGAAGCGGATGCTAAGTTAAGTTTTTGTTGCTGTGCTGCCATAATTGTCAATTCTTGAATCGTCGTAGAACATATCTTTCTTATCTTTGCAAAAGTTAGAACTTTACTAATATTAAAACACTCAGATATATCTGAAGTGTGTATATTCACTACAATTGATTTCAAACATAATCACAAGACAGCTTTAGCCGCCTTATCAGATACATAGTTTTAGACCTTGAACAATGACGTGCTTATGAATGTATTAGATAACGTTCTATAAACAAGCACTTGTAATTATTTGTACTAAAATGCACTACACAAATAGCTACTACATAAACCCATAATTTAGGCAGATGGCACGTCAAATCCTTAACGCAAGAACATGATACCAACAATGCCACCTAAAACAATCAAAATAGCAGGATGAATGTTCAACAGAATAGATGCGCCAAAGGCAACAATTGCAATAAGCCAAAGAAACCAATTAGTTGCCCACGCACTCGGCAAACCAAGTGCCTTAGGCACAAACTGATAGACCACAAGTGCTAATAAAGCAATAACAACAGGGCGTACACCTTTCATAAAACCATCGATTGCAGGATTCTTTTGGTATCTAAGATACAGGCTCCCCAACAAAATCATAGCAATAATGGTCGGTACGGTCACACCTAAAAGTCCAGCAATTGCACCAGGAACACCAGCTACTTGAAATCCGATATAGCCAGCCATTTTAGTAGCAATTGGTCCAGGTAAGGTACTTCCAAACGCAAAAGCATCAATAAATTCTTCTTTAGTGAGCCAACCCTGTGCTTCGACTACCTCTTCTTGGATAAGTGGAATCATCGAGGGTCCACCGCCAAAACCAAAAATCCCAACCTTTGCAAAGGCTACAAACAAATCAAGAATCTGCATATAGTGTTGTATCACACAAAGTACTTATTTAATCGCAATTTTCTTATATCCGTTTCCAGAAACACTAAAAACGTAGTTAATCGTTACTGCAAGCCTTGCATACCCTGACATTATTACAAAACACCGAAATAGTTCAGAACCTCTCTACTGCTAACTTAGGTAAGGCTATGTGAGCTAAGACTACGCAAGTTTCGAAAAGTGAGTTTAGGAAATAGACTCAGCAAATCAAACTCCTAGTCTTCGCGTATCAGACAGTAAAGGGCAACTGTTCATAGTCATAAACATAAAAAGTAGGGAGATTGCATGTTAGATAGTAAACAGAAAAAATTACGTAGACGTATGTTTGCTATCGGTGCATTGTTTGGCACTATCGTTAGTGTAGCGCTTGCATTCTCTAATGATTTTAATTTTGTTGGCATCTTTACTTTTATATGTGGTATCGCTTGGTTAAGTCTTGCAGCTCTTTTTCAATTTAGTACATTCAAATTAAGGGCACTTGAAACAATCGCCTTTGCTGTCTTGTGTACACAGTATATGTGTGCAGACCTACTCTATGTGCTCTTAAGTCCATTTACAGGTCAGGAACTATTTGCCGAATTTAGTGGTGATTTATGGGTACTCACTATTATTATTATTCTAGGATTTCTTTTCTTTAAACCTCGACGAGCTTTAGTGATTAGTATCTGCTTAATCATTGTGTCAGGCCTTGTTGTTACTTTTCGTGGCAGCCTAGTCACTGATAGGGACTTTGCGAGTGTTATCGAACTTCTGAAAGCAGGGCTTTATTTTCTCGTTTGCCTTTACTTAATTCATACTTTAGCAATGTTTCGAACTGCTGCTAAAAGTGCAAAGACTGAAGCAAAACAACTAGAAAAACTAGCTTTCTTTGATGAATTAACAGGTATTGCCAATAGGCGTAAAATTGCAGAAGTCTTAACTAAGGAAGTTGCAAGCGCACAACGTTATCAAACCCCCTTAAGCATCATTATGTTCGATATTGACTATTTCAAAAAGATTAATGACCAGTACGGTCATAACTTTGGTGACATAACTTTAAAAGAAGTGAGTAGTAGCGTGGCTAATACCGTGCGCTCGAGCGACAGTTTTGGTCGCTGGGGTGGTGAAGAGTTTTTATGCATCCTTCCAAATACAAAAGCAGATGTTGCCTTTGAATTGGCTGAACGTCTTCGGTTAGGTATCTCAGACTCTTTAATTGATAATGGTCCTCAAATCACTGCTAGTTTCGGTATTGCACAACTCCTCAACTTAGACAATGTAGATAGTTTTATCAATCGTGCAGACCAAGCACTCTACAGTGCCAAAGAGCAGGGTAGGAATCGCTGTAAGCCTAATTTATTAAGAGAAACGTCTGAAATTAACAAAACAGGCGAATACAACCCATCCCATTTTAACTGAGACAAGCTTCAAATAGTACTTAAGTAGCTAGCCTTGTTGTATAAATTTCGCTGCAAACATTGCTAACATCAAATCCGACAAAGTCCACACTGAAATAACTAGCTTAAAGCGTAAGGTGCCAAAGCATGGACTCGTCCTAAAACAAAGTCACAATTCGATAAGTTTAATTGTTATCTTGAAGACCAGTCCCAATGAGGATGCTAACACTGCATATCCAAATTAGCCTTTGTTAAACTGCGGATTTATTTTGGGACAGGTCCATATGCCGCTTCACAGCTAGCAGTTCAAGTTCAAATATATCCTTTAGGGATCTGAGCGGAATTGGTATAAATCCACACTTTTCCAAGGGCTAGCTAAGGTTTGCTCAACTAGGGCTCGAGCTGTGTCAATCTCCCCTACTTGGAGGTGGGCTCGAGCCAACAAAACAGCAGACTCGCCGTAAGGTCGCAAAGAATAATTGGCTTTAGCAATCTCCAAAGCTTTTTGAGGCATATCACCAACATCAAGGTAATGATTCAAAGCATGACCATAACTAGCTTCTGGAAATTGTGTGAGCTGTTCTTCATAAACCTCTCTAGCTTTTTGTCTCCACTTTATGGCTTCTTCTGGCCTACTGATACCCGCCATCGCATCCATAAATTCAGGATTGCCTGTTTCAGCTATAACATCCAAATAGATATTTTTTGCAGCTTCTAACTTATCTTGAATTACATATATTTCAGCAATATGTTCTTTAATCAGCCACCAGCCATCAAAAGCTGCATTTGCTGCTTGATAGTGAACTAATGCTTCGTCATAACGTTCTCTATCTAAGTCAAACAATCCTCTGTGTAAATCAAAAAAGGCATTGAGTCTAGGCGAGGAATTATTTGCTAAATTGTCTGCTTCATCTATAAATTTTTCTGCTTGTTCAAACTCTCCTGTTCGCCAGTAAAAAACAGCTAAGCGAAACAGAGCTGTGCTATCTGTGTGTAAGCTCAAAGCTTTTAAATATCCATCTAAAGCCTTCTGATATTCACCTTTAAAGAACATCAAATCTGCTTGTATACCAATAATACTAGCTTTCTTAATATCATCTACCAAAATAGCGTTTTCTAAAACAGAGAGGTTAGTTGCTGCCCCTTCAAGTCTGTGTAAAGAAAAATCAAGTTGTGCTTGGGTCAAGTGTGGACCACCCACACCTGAAAGTGTAAAAGCTCGATGCAAATACGCTTCTGCATTTGCATAGTCTTGATAACTACCTGTTAAACGCGCACGCTCAAGGTAACTCTTAGCAAGCAACTCTAACGCAAACCAAGATTTAGGCATAGCTTCGGCTCTTAAACTAAAACTCTCAATATCTTTATTAAGCAGTTCTATACTGTGACCATAAGCTGTTTGAGTTGGAGGCTTGGAACTGGCACGTCGGGGCTGTTCTAGACAAGCTATAAATAAAAAAGAACATAAACATATTAAAATAATCAATCTTGGCATAGGTCATCCTTCCAATCGAAATAGTATAGAACTAGAAAAGCCACCACTTTCTATAGTGGCTTTTCTAAAAGAATAATCAACTTTGTTTAATTACGGTCTATGTGGTGCAGCTAAGTAAGGAGCACTTGTTGAAAATGCTTTATCATTCGCTTTAGGATTAACACCCACTAAACTTAAAGCAGTCTGCCCGTCCACACTAAGATCAAGAAGCACTACCGCAAGTGTAACGTCCATAACTGGATCAGCAGGCTTACGACCATTTGGGAAACCCGCAGCAGTTTTTGTATTGATACTCAAAGTGTCAGGTACAACCAAAGGTGCAGCTTGGGTGATACAATTACTCGTAGCAGCATCAAATGGATTATCAGGATTAACCTTACAAGGTACTAAACCTAAACCAGTTAAGTCATCATCAAGCGCAGCGTGAATGCCACTTAGATTGGTCACGATTTCACCAGCAAAGGTTAGCGCAGCATCCCCAGCAGGATTGCTTTTGTTATAAGCATCTTTACTTGTAATGACAGCAGTACCGATTGCTGGCATTCCCATACGATCAACTTGAGTGTAAGCGTCAGTCCCAGCAGTTGGAAATACAAATGGGTCAGCTTTAGGTGTTGAATTTGTGTTACAAGCAGCAAGTAATACACTAATTAGTAATACTGGAATAATTTTG
>CALHRJ010000485.1 GCA_938038395.1 uncultured Deinococcales bacterium
ATACCAGCATTGTTTGTAGAAGTTGCTGATTCTTGTACTGTCAGAGAGTCTGAGGTACGAGTTGAGTCTAGAGTGCTTGCATCAGTCTTATCGCTATTCACAAGATATAGTCTATCAGAGTTGAGATGTTTTGCCTCCTACAAAAGAAGGGTGTCGTTTAGAGTTTTGTGGACTAAACTAAAGGCTCAGTTTATTTAACATAAAGCACTTGCCCGATTTGATAAATCCCAGACTGTTAAACCCCAGATTGTTGAAGCCCAGGTTGTTGAATCCAGATGAAGTGGTGAATGGACGTGAGTAGGAACGAATTCACTTTGTAAGGGTCAACATGACATGAAAATGCTAATAGCAAGTAACTTCAGACGAAATAACTTTATTTATACAATGCAGATTTGTTAAATTTAAATTTCTAAGTACGTAGTTTGAAGTGTTTATAAGAGGGTGTTTAAAGCCTTTAGGCAAATCGAATAACTCTCTAATGAAGTTGGTAATTAGTACATTTTTCTGGAATTGGAATAGTAATTTAAACTAGAGATAGGGTAAACTGTAAAGTGTTTTGAACACTAGGTGTTTGTTGTTTAACAGCAAAATAAGGTTTAAAGTTCTCAGCCGTTTGATTCATGAGTGAATCAGTGAGTATCTATCAAACAAATCAACATGAAGTCTAATATGCATTTCAAAAAAGATTTTAGGTAATCGACGGTCAATAGTTGATCATCAAGGTTGTGAACTGACCTAATAAGTTCTGTTGTGATACTCTCGTCACCGACATTTGGGTTATTATGAGAAGTTAGTCGAGTCTTTATTTGTAATAATTTTCAATCAACTGAAAATCTTACAGATCGCATTCGATTTTTGATGAAATGTCTGTCTTTGAATACATTTTGATGCCTCAATGTTTTAAAAATGCATAACGCTTTAAGTTAAATCAGATTTTGAGATAAATAGCTTAAAGCAGG
This sequence comes from uncultured Deinococcales bacterium, assembly GCA_938038395.1. Lineage (GTDB taxonomy): Bacteria > Deinococcota > Deinococci > Deinococcales > Trueperaceae > CALGZD01. Next base: position 960 of record CALHRJ010000485.1, read on the forward strand.
TAAAGACAGGAAATATATTTAATTTGGTTGTAAAACTTCTTAGACATTTGGTTGCAGTTAAGAAGTTGCAGTTAAGAAGTAGTAAGAAAGGGAAATGAAACCATGACAAAGCAGTTACTTAAGTTATGTCTTATCGTTTGTCTCTTTATGTCGCTAACAGCAATTGCTGTTGCACAAACAGAGGTAGTTGAAGCTGAGGGTGTCGAAAGCGAGCAAACTCATATTTTTGACGCTGAAGATTTTGCCGATATTTGCGGTGAAGGTGCTGAAGCCTCTATAGAAACTGAAAGTAGAATTGATAACGAAAAAGAAGTTACAGATGTAATTATCACTTGTATGATTAATGGTGAAGCTGATGGTGCTCCAATCACTTTCACGTATGAACATGTAGAAGGTAGCTCATCTTCTTCTTCGAGCACAACGACAACAACCACAACTACTACTACCAGTTCTGCAACTAATGCTGTTGCAGCAGGTGGTGCAGCAGCAGCTACAGCAGGCGCAGCAGTAGCAAATGCAGCAGGCAATGCAGTTGACGGTACAGTAGAAGCAACTGGCGACGCAGCAAACGCAGTAGCTGGCGCAGCAGGCGACGCAGCAAATGCAGCGGGCAATGCCGTTGAAGGTGCAGTAGATGCAACTGGCAATGCAGCAAACGCAGTAGCAGGTGCAGCAGGCGATGCAGCAAATGCAGCAGGCAATGTAGTTGAAGGTGCAGTAGATGCAACTGGCGACGCAGCAAACGCAGTGGTTGGTGCAGCAGGCGACGCAGCAAATGCAGCGGGCAATGCCGTTGAAGGTGCAGTAGAAGCAACTGGCGACGCAGCAAATGCAGCAGGCAATGCAGTTGAAGGTGCAGTAGAAGCAACTGGTGACGCAGCAAACGCAGTAGCAGGTATTTCTGGTGCAGCAGTAAATGCAACTGGTGACGCAGCAACTGCAGCGGGCGATGCAGTTGAAGGTGCAGTAGAAGCAACTGGCGACGCAGCAGGCGCAGCAGCAAATGCAGTAACAGGCGCAGCAGGTGCAGCGGTAGACGGTGCAGCAGACACAGCAGGTGCAGTAGCAAATGCAGCAGGCAATGCAGTTGAAGGAACAGTTGATGCAGCAGGTGCAGCAGTGAATACTGTTGGCGATGCAGTTGAAGGTACAGCAAGTGCGGTAGCAGGAATTTCTGGTGCAGCAGTTGAAGGTACAGCAGAAGCAACAACTACAGAAGTTGAAGCAACAGCGGAAGTTGAAGCAGCCACAGAAGTTGAAGCAACAGCGGAAGCAGAAGTTGAAGCAGCCCCAGAAGCGACAGCAGAAGTTGAAGCAGCCCCTGAAGCAACAGCAGAAGTTGAAGCAACAACAGAGACAACAGTTTCTGCAGATGTTGAAACACCTGCGGTAGATGCAAGTGCAAGCGCAGAAGTTGATGTAGAAGCACCAACAGGTATAGCTGGTTTAGTTGATCGCCTGCCTTGGTGGTTACTATGGTTGCTTCCACTAATCTTAGTTCTATGGTTACTTTCAAGATTATTTGGTGGCGGTAGAGGTAACGCAGCGGTTGATGCAACTGGTAGTGCTGTTAAAGGTGCATCAGGAGCAGTTGGCGGTGCTGTAAAAGGTACTGGTAAAGCTGTAGGAGGCGCAGTTGACGCTGGTGTTGACGGTGTTAAGGGTGCTGGCAAAGCAGTTGGTGGTGCTGTAAAAGGTACAGGCAAAGCTGTAGGCGGTGCAGTTGACGCTGGTGTTGATGGTGTTAAGGGTGCTGTAAAAGGTACTGGTAAAGCAGTAGGCGGCGCAGTTGACGCTGGTGTTGATGGTATTAAGGGTGCTGGTAAAGCTACAGGTAGAGCAGTAAGCGGTACAGTTGATGCTGGTATTGACGGTGTTAAAGGTGCTGGCAAGGCTGTAAGTGGTGCAGTTGACGGTGCTGTAGATGGCGTTAAAGGTGTTGGCGGTAATATTAGTGGCGCAGTAGGCGGTGCAGTAGATGGCGTTAAAGGTGTTGGCGGTAATATCGGTGGTTCAATCGGTGGCGCTGTTGATGGTGCTGTAGACGGTATTAAAGGTGCTGCTGGTTCGATTGGTGGAAACATCGGTGCTGCTGGTGTAGGTGCTCTTGCAGGTGCAGGCGCTCTTGCGGCTGGCGCTCGTGGTCTTCTTCGTGGTGAAATCCCTAGTGGCTTTGCAGCTGGTGATAAAGTCAAAGAAGCACTTGTATTACATGAAAATGATACTTTAGCAGCAGCTCGAGGCTTAATTGCACAACACGGTGGCGACGCTGTATTTGTTGTGAATGACAACCAAGAACTACAAGGTATTGTTGATATGGGTCGTGTTTCTGCACAAGCAGACGACTTACGTATTGGCAACCATATGACTAAAGTACTCCCTGCATCAATTGATAGCGGTATGGATGATATTCGTGCGTTATTCAACATGCAAAAAGTACCAATGTTAGTGCCTCTTATCGATGCAGCTAAGCGCATTGTTGGAGCTCTTGATCCAAAAGATTTTAGCTAAAATAAACTAGTTAAAAACAAAAGTACAAAGTCGCCTCACCAAGTTTTTGGTGGGGCGACTTTTTTGTTTGGAGCGAAGCTTTGTTACGATTTAGCAATGAATTAGTAAGGTAGCTAATGAAAGTTGAAAGCTGGCTTGGTATACACTAAGGTTATGAAGTCCGTAGCACTCATTGCCCATGACAATAAAAAACTCGATTTAGCTATGTTCGTTAAAGAACATGCCCATATTTTAGAACGTTTTCATCTAATTGCGACCAAAACAACAGGTACCCTTTTAAAAGATAAAGTAAAGCTAGATATAGAGTGTTTGGCTTCTGGAACAATGGGTGGAGATCTACAAGTTGGTGCACGTATTGCTGAAGACAAAGTCGGCGCAGTTATATTTTTTAGAGACCCATTGACAGCTCAGCCGCATGAACCAGATGTTTCAGCTTTGTTGCGTGTTTGTGATGTTCATCAAATTCCTTTAGCAACAAATCTATCCACTGCTGATGCTCTTATGGATTGGCTTAAGCTGCAACTACAAGAACAAGAATAATATCAAAATAGAGACGTACTAGGAGTAATTCTTATGAGTAAAGAAGCTATTGCAGAATTTGTCGCACGTATGAAAGAGCAGCAAAAAGACCAAATTCAAGCTATGGAGTTGCCTGCTGGTACAGAAGAATATGTACAGGAACGAATTAAAGCTGGCGATCAGGAAACACTTGTCTTTATGCTTAAGCTTGGCTATGTTATGGGATTACAAACAGGTTATGCAGCACAGACGCTCGAGCAGAATGTAACGACTAAGAGTCAAGATACAATAAAGGCATAGCATTATAAGTCATATTGTTGCAATAAAAAACGCCCAAGCAATTGCTTGGGCGTTTGAAATATCTAGTACTTAAAACTTATGCAGAATCTTCGTCTGAGCTTGCTTCCTCAGCAGGTTTTTTGCCTTCACGGAAAGCAGCAGTTAAAAGTGCAGCAGCTTCAGCGGCGTCAACTGCATTTTCAGGATCAACTACTTCTTCTACTTTAGCTTCTGGTTCTGGAGTAGGAGTAGGTTCTGGTGCAGCTTCAACTACAGGTTCTGGTGTAGTCTCAGCAGGTGCAGCTTCTGTCGCTGCGACTTCTACTTCTGGTGCAGGCGTAGCTTCAGCAGCTGGCGCGGCAGCCTCTTCTTCTGGGGCTTCGCTAAGACCAAACTGCGCGAAAAGGTCAGCATATACATCACCGAGTTTGGTAGTTGAGCGTGAACCGCTTTCAGCAGCAGCATAGCTGTAATCGTAGTCGATATCTCCACCACGACGGCCACCACGGCGACCTTTGCCTTTTTTACCGCCACCGCCACCAGAGAACTGGTTGGCTGGACGTTCTTCAACTGCTGGCGGTACGTATGGAAGTGTACGCTTGCGTGAAAGACTTGCACGCTGTTCAACAGGATCGATATTAAGGACAACTGCCTCAATTTCGTCACCCTTTTTGAACTCGTCAGCAATATTTTCGATACGGTCATGTGAAAGCTCACTTACGTGAATAAGACCTTCAATGCCTTCTTCGATTTCAATAAATACACCGAAGTCAGTAAGACCTGTGATCTTACCAGCAACTTCTGTACCCACTGGATAACGATCAGGCAAGCTGCTCCATGGATCAGGCTTAGTTTGACGTAGACCAAGTGAAACACGCTTGTCGTCTAGGTCAATCTTAAGTACCATAGCTTCTACTTCGTCGCCAACTTCTAGAACTTCTTTAGGGTGACGAACACGCTTTGTCCAGCTCATTTCACTGACGTGGATGAGACCTTCAAGACCAGGCTCGAGCTCAATGAAAGCACCAAATGGCGTTAGGTTGGTAACGCGACCAGAAACCTTTTCACCAATAACGTAGGTGCTAAGAACATTTTCCCAAGGATCAGAAACAAGTTTCTTCATAGAAAGGTTAATGCGCTCGTTCTCAGCATCCATGTTGAGAACTTCTGCTTTAACAACTTGACCTAGTGTAAGAACTTCTTTCGGGTGGTTGAAACGCTGATAACCGATTTCAGAACGGTGAACAAGACCATCTACGCCACCTAAGTTAACGAAAGCGCCGAAGTCTGTGATTTCAACAACTTCACCTTCAAGAACTGCACCAGCTTCTAGTTTAGCTAGCGTTTCAGCTTTAATCTCTGCTACGTCTTCTTCAACAATTGAGCGACGAGAGATAATAATGCGGTTACGCTTGCGGTTAAGTTCGATAATACGAACTTTTACGCGCTCACCAACATAAGGGTCTAAATCAACAACACGGCGAACATCTACTTGACTTGCAGGTAAGAAAGCACGCACACCTAAGTTAGCAACAAGGCCACCACGAACACGTTCGATGATTTCAACCTCTACAGGCTTTTTCTCATCGTAGATGTGCTGGAGAAGACCCCATGCACGTTCTTGGTCAGCACGCTTCTTAGACAGTACGATGGTGTTGTTAGGAATATCTGAACGAACGATATAAACCTGAACTTCATCACCAGATTTGAAGTACTTTGCAGCAGACTCTTGGGTAACTTCTTGTTCAAAAAGTTGGTTATAAGGAATTACGCCTTCAATTTTTGCGCCGACATCAACAATGATGCCTTCTTGGCCCAACATGATGATGGTTCCTTTGGTCGTCATGCCTCTATGGATTGGGCGTTGCTTAAGGGCTTCTTCGCCACCTTCAGCAAGTGCTTGTTCCATAGTAATTTCAGCTTCTGAATCGCTTGAAGTTGCTACTTCAGCAGTCTCGGTTGTCGTACTAGAATCAGCTGTACTTGATTCGACTGGTGCCTCTGAAGATTCTGCAGCTTCTGAAACAACCTCTGAGATATCGCTACCCTGAGCGGTATCTGCAGACGGAGCCTGTTGAGTACTTGTGTTTTCGGGTTGGTCGGCGGCTGTGATTGGGTTATCGCCAGCCTGGGTTTGATTTTCATCCATAGGATTATAAGTCCTCCATTAAACTTAGTAGTAGTTATAGTACACAAAATGACATAGCTAATACAAGCCTAAAAGAGTCCCGAAAACCCCGTAGTTACCGTTTGTTTCGGTTTCTCTAAGCTAGCTTAAATACACATAGAATTTGAATATTTGTACTTAAGTAAAGTTGAGAGGTAATGTCTGAAGTATTTGAATTAATTCAGACGATGCTTAAATTGTTGTTAGGGCAGTTTAACATAAGCTATTTAATTTGTAAATTTTCAGATGTATCTTTCAAAAGATGCTAGTAAATTAATAAAGTAAAAGCGCTCTTAACCATGGCTAAGTAGTTAAAAAGCGCTTTAAAGTGGAATTTACTTACTATTTTTAAGTTGAGAGCTATTTTTAAGCGTTAGGGCTAAACGCTTTAGACTGTCTTTTTAGCCTTTAAAAAGACGGTATCTAGCTGGGCATTTTGTAGTTTGTGGCGTTTGAGAATTTGTAAATCCGCATGCTCAAAGGCTTCTGGATGCGGTGTGATGACTGCCAAATAGCTATCTTTTGGTAGGAGATTGATTAACTTTTGATAAAGAGCAAATGCTTGCTTTTTATCACCTAAACGTTCGCCATAAGGTGGATTAACTACAAATAGGGGTGATTTTGCAGTTGAAAAAGCGTCTACGGTTGTTTGGTCAGAACTTAAGTCCAAATTTCTGAGATGCAAATCCTGTATGTCTGCTTGAAAAAATTTGATGTCTTGATCAACTGTGGCAGTGTTGGCATTTTCGATTGCCTTTTCTAGAACTTCTGGATCGATGTCTGAAGCGATTAACTTAATTGGTGAAGTTGCTATGCTATTTTCTACGGCTGTTTTGTTAAGACGTTGCCAACGACCTTCTTG
>CALHRJ010000486.1 GCA_938038395.1 uncultured Deinococcales bacterium
TTTTATTAGGCTTTTTGGTCAATAAATTCAGGGGTGACCCTAAATTACTGGGCAATGCAATGGATTGGTTAGAAGAACGCACTCAAGTACCAACTTTAGGCGTTGTGCCTATGTTGCGTTTAGCATTGCCAGAAGAAGATGCTTTTTCCTTAATTCCAGAAATAAAAGAAACATCTGCGATGGCAAAAGTCGCCATCATCATGACGCCATTCATAAGTAACTTTGACGAGTTTGATTCTTTACTATATGAACCAAACATAGAAGTTGTTTGGGTGAAAACACTGGCAGATTTAGAAGGTGCTGACGCTGTTATTCTTGCTGGGTCTAAACAAGTTGCTCCTGATTTGGATTATCTAAAACGTTCGGGCGTAGCTGCAAAAATCCATAAGTTAGCTTCGCAAGGGGTGATGATTTTGGGTATTTGTGGAGGCTTTCAAATGCTTGGTACGAGCATTCAAGATAGCGACGCAGTCGAAAGTAGTACGGCAGAAATTACTGGTTTAGGGCTTTTGGATGTGCAAACACACATGAAAGCTACGAAAGTTACACGTCAAAGCTCAGTTACACGGGTTGGTTCTAACTTTAAGTTGAAAGGTTATGAGATTCATCATGGAGAAACCGTGGCTAGAACTGGTGTAAAACCCTTTTTGTCTGATGGTTTGGGCTTTCAACAGGGGAATGTGACTGGGGTTTATGTGCATGGGTTGTTTGACAATACTAGTTTTAGAGTCGAGTGGTTAGAAAAACTGGGCGTTGAGGGGAGTCAAGAGGGTTGGCTCGAGCGCACCAACCTAGAACTAGATAAACTGGCGAATCACTTAAGCACGCACTGCAATATGCAAAGCATAGAAAAAGCCCTAAATCTATAACCTTAAAAACTTCGCCCAAAAGATATATCTCTAAAATGTTAAACTAAATCCTTATGCGTGTAGGATTCGTTACCCAACTACTTTGGTCAAGATATGGCCTCTTCTGGCACAAACTCTTTGAGTCGCTAGATGCCGAGATTGTTTTCTCTACAAAAGAAGGCACTCAAAAGCAACTAAGTCGCTTAGATGATATGACTTTTAGTAGTTACAGCTTCAAAATTGCAGCTGCCCAAGCGCTTAGTCTAGACGATGTGGATTTTTTAGTCGTTCCAGATGTTAATTATGGGGGCTCGAGCATTAAAGGCTCAGGGCAAGACCCATGGATTGCTGATTTTCCAGAAACCTTACAACAAACTTTTGGCGCACTTCCTAAAATCATTGTTGCACCTGCTAATGCGCAACCAATCATCAGTGAATTTGAAGCTATGCTTATAGATCAGATTTACAACTTGGTAGATGCTGGTGTTATGCGACGTGCATGGGGTAGCCGAAAATCACTTTTAAAAGTTAAAAAAATCAAGCGTGATCAGGCTGCTGAGCAACGTGCTCAAAGTGCAGTCTTAGGGCAAGCTTGGTACTTTAGCCAAGACGAGTTGATTGAGCGCATCAACAAAAAAGTAGAACTACTAGATGCGAACATTGTTGATGAAAGCCCAGCTATAGAAACGACTTCCGATTCTGCTCCAGTTGATGCAGTTGTAGTTAATACAGTACTAACTGACTCAGAAGAGGGTAGCGATGAAAAAGCTGATGTTAGAAAACTACCGCTACTACAAGCTAACCTAGACCCAGCTATGCTTCGTCAACAAGCAGGTGGTCTTGCCAATGATCTACTCGCTAGCGATCAAGAAATTCTAGGTGCAAGTCGCTATGTTGGTCACAAAGGCAACATCAAAAAACTGTATTTAGTGGTTGATAGTGAGTCTGGTGCTGACGCCCAACTCCTTAGGAAAATCGAAAAGCAAACACACAAAGCTGTTGAAAGTATTATTTTGCAAGAGCACTTTTCAGAATCAGAACTCTTTGACCTTCTCTTTATAACTGAAGAGATGCCTGAAATCATTGTTGAAGATGATGATGAGTTTGCAGATACCGATACAGCAGATGCAGTAGCCTAGGTTAAGAGATATAGAGAATCATGACTTTGGTTGTTGCTTTACTTATTGCTATCTATGCCTGTGTTAATGCTTTTGGTGCATGGATGGTGCTTCGTAGAAAACCTTGGGTAGGTTATTTATTTATGGCATCAGCCATAATCTTAGTTGTAGCTGCTGTAAGCGTTTTTTATCAAAGCCCAGCGAGTACTTGGTTAACTTTAAGTGGTTTGATTTTAGCTTTTTGTAGTTCATTACTTCATGCACATTTTGTAATTGGTAAAATTATCCAACGCAATCATTTATTCAGGTTGCTGATATCATTTATTCTTTTTCTACTGGTTTACTTTTTAGGATAGTAATATGAAATTATATTTTCAATAAATTATAAAAAAAGCAAGCATACCTAAATTATTTTCGCAACACTTATGAATTAGAAATTCTAATGTCATATACTGTAGAAAAGCCATTTACAATGATGGATTTTGTGGGATGGGCATAGCCCGTCACGATATTATTATATTCAGAATATACCTACTTGCATTAGCACACTAAATCTCGCACAATAACAAAAGTTATAGTAGTTCAAGCTACCTCTTGAACTTTTAAAGAAACGAACAAAGTAACCAACATGTATGTAAATCAAAGAACACTTGAAAAATTAGACTTTTTAAAAATACAACAAGCACTCTCTGAAAGAGCGCAAACATCAGCAGGTAAAGAAAAGGCAATTAGCCTTAAGCCAAGCTTGAGTAAAGACGAAATTGAACTGGCTTGGCAACGTTTGGCGGAAGCGCTAGATGGTCCTGCACTATCGCTTGGTGGCGTTGAAGATATTCGTGGCTTTATCGAAGAAATTCGTGATGGCAATATCTTAGAAGGTAGCGATATTCTCTCAATCGCCTACACACTTGATTCAGCAGGAACCATCAAACGAAGCATCTTAAACAGTGAACGCCCAACCCTTGGCGAAATGGCTAAACGAATGCATAGCTTTGACGCTGTTTTACGGATAGTGCGTGAACAACTAGACATGGACGGTAAAGTCCGTGATGATGCCACACCAAAACTTAGAGAAATTCGCAAACGTTTAAATCCAATGCGTAGTCGCATCCGTGACAAGATGCAACAGCTGCTCGAGCGCTATAAAGAGAGCGTCCAAGACCCGATTATTACGTTACGTCGAGACCGCTATGTCATACCTATCAAAGCAAATGAGCAATCCAAAGTACCTGGACTTATTCTAGATACCTCTGATTCTGGCGCAACCGTATTTGTTGAACCACAAGATGTTGTGCCGATGAACAATGAGCTAGCGCTACTAGAGTTTGAAGATAGAGATGAAGTTAGACGTATTCTAACAGCACTTGGTCAGCGTTTGGCATACGAAGAGGGTCTAGAAGAAACACTACAAGTACTGGCTGAGATTGATTTAGTAGCAGCATCCGCTCGCTTAAGTGAAGAGTGGCAACTGGCAAAACCTAGTTTTGATGATAAACAAACTATCCTCTTACCCAAGGCTCGCCACCCACTGATTGAGAATTGCATACCCAACACCATCACCTTTGATGACGAGCATCAATTACTTGTAATCACGGGTCCAAATGCTGGGGGTAAAACTGTTTTGCTCAAAACACTAGGCTTAGCTGTGATGATGGCACAAAGTGGACTCTTTGTAGCTTGTCAAAAAGGCAAGCCCATCTTGTTACCTTATCTAGAAGCTGTACTGAGTGATATTGGTGATGAGCAAAGCATCGAAGCCTCACTAAGTACCTACGCCGGACATTTGACAAATCTTAAACAGATTGTTCAAGAGGCTAGTCCTAAAGTGCTTGTCTTAATTGATGAGCTAGGCTCTGGTACTGACCCTGCTGAGGGTGCAGCACTTTCTCAAGCAGTTGTTGAAAAAGTGTTATCTAGCGGTGCAAAAGGGCTCATCACAACACACCTTGCACCACTGAAAGTATTTGCTTCTGAAACACAAGGCATCCAAAATGCAGCTATGCAATACGATGTTGACGAACTGCGTCCAAAGTATGAGCTTGTTTTAGGTCAGCCTGGTCGTTCTTATGCATTATCTATCGCTAAGCGAATAGGTTTGCCTACTGATATTTTAGAACGTGCTGGTGAACTTCTAGGTGATGAAAGCGCAGAGCTAGAAACACTCCTTGAAACCTTGGAACGTCAACGTGAAGAAATCAAAGTCACCTTGTCGGAAGTTGAAACTGCGCGTGACGAAGCAGTAAGCGAAGCCAAGCTTCTACGCAAACAAATAACAACCTTGCGTCGTCAAGAAGAAGAAGTAATGGCAAAAGCTGCCGAAAAAGCAGATGTCATGCTGCAAAATACGATGCAACAAGCTAAAGAACTCAAGCGCACTGCCCAGCAAGATAGCGATGAGCGTGGCAAGGCTTTGAATGAACTAGCAGAACTTCGCCGTACAGTTAAGACCAAGGCAAAAGCACCTAAGAAGCGTAAGAAAAGGGTTGAAGCTAGCGAACTTGATTTAGGCGTGACTGTTTATGCTAGTGATTATGACGCATCTGGACCAATCATCGAAATGCGTGATGAAGAAGTGATTGTACAATTAGGCTTGCTCAAAGTCACTTTGGCAAAAGAAGATGTAGAACTCGTCAAACAGCCAGAAAAGCAAAAAGAACATAAACAAAAAGAGAGCAGTAAAACGAAAGCTCGTAAGAAGTTTAATATCAGCACTGAAGCAGCCGCAGCACCTCGCAAATTTCAAGAAGAACTTAACTTGCGTGGTGAACGGGCTGAACCTGCGATTGATAAAGTACGGGACTTTGTTTTAGAAGCTAAAGCACTCAAGGTTCCAAGCATACGCATTTTGCATGGTAAAGGAACTGGCGCATTGCGTGACGCTGTAAGAGATTATCTTAAACGTGAAAAGATGGTGGAACGCTACGAAGACGCTGTGCCCTATGAAGGTGGACACGGTGTAACCGTTGCCTATATTAGGCTATAGGAAGTTAGGTGGTTTTTACCTAACTTCAAAAGCGAGCCCAAGCTCGTTAGGCAGCAGCAAACATTTGTTCGCTAGCACTAAGTTGATAAAAAGGTAGAGATAGCCTGACCATGTCAGGCATTTTTAATTTTTGCCAGAAGTCATAGCCATCAATAAAGTTGTACTTTGCTACAAGCAGTGAAATGACTGTGCCGTGTGTAACGATGCCCAGTTTTTCATTGGGATGTTCATCTACCAGTTGTTTTAAAGTTGTTGTAAAACGGCTTAAGGCTTCTGCGGTTGTTTCTTTACCCCAAATAAGCTCATTAGGGTGTTCAAAATTTTGACGCATGTTGTTTTGGAAGGCAGCTTCTGAAAGAAAGGGTGCGCCTGAACGGTCTTGTTCGTGTAGGTTTTCGGCTTGGCTGACAGAGCAATCTAGTTTGGTGGCCAAGAGTTTTGCAGTGTTATGGGCTTTGGGTTCCACACTGGAGATTAGTTTTGTTAGTTGAAGGGGCTCGAGCCTCTCCGCTAACGCCATACAAGCCTCTTCCGCCCCAACAGCAAGCGACCAATCTTTAGCACTGCTACTTGGGTCTGGCGTTGTTTTTGCGTGCCGAATCAACACAATCTCTGACATTTTGAATCCTTTAACTACATCTTTAAACCTAAGTTTAGATTTTTTTCATTATCTATTCATTAATTATAATAAAAACCTCAAACTTAGCCTTAGTATGTCATCTAGAATGTGACCTTACTTGCAATTTTGTTGTAAATAAAATATTTAGGATGACTCAGCTAATACAGCGACAACCGATACTAAGAGGGTATTTCTCAGAGGTTAAGCCGAAACAAGCTTATGGGTACAGAAGCTATGGATATATTGAAATTGTTAACCCTCACCTTTTCACTTGTTAAAGCACTGGTAAATGAATACTCAAGAAATCACGTTTTTCTCCGAAAACTACTATAGTTTATTTACTACTGTTAACAGTTATCAAGAACTATGCTTTTCGATACTAATTGAGTATAAACTGTCTTTAAGTACTCTAAAGTCACACAAGATTTTAAATTTATTGGCTATTTAATTTAAAATTAACTAATAAGACATCTTAATCTAGCCATAGGAAATACTCAGCACAGCAAATATTATTTGGTGCATCCTAATCAAAGAAGTTCTTTACTAAGTACTTAGGTCAAAATTATGTTTAACTATTTTCAAACTTCAAATTGACCAAACATGCTGCTTTGAAGCAGCCTATTGATGGTTTGAGATAATCTAACTCAATTTTACCAACTGTACTTACTAAACCTTGATATTTAGTATTCATAGCTAGATGTTGAGCTACCGAGTTTGAGTTGTATTGGTGTAAACTAAGTATAAAAACTGTAAAGATACTTTGAGGAGCTGGGAAAGTGAAGATACAATTTTTAGGTCAATCAGGTTTTGCGATAAACACAAGCAATACAAACAAAAAGGATTTACAAATTCTTATTGACCCCTTTTTAACAGGTAACTCACTGACAAACCTAAAAGCAGAAGACTTTTCACCTGACTATATTGTATTAACGCATGCCCACGGTGATCATTATGGCGATACCGAGGCTATTGCCAAAACAAGTGGTGCAAAGGTTATATCAAATTTTGAGATTGTAAATTATGTTGCTACAAAAGGTATAGAAGGACACCCTATGAACCCGGGAGGTGCTTGGACCTTTGACTTTGGCAAACTGAAATTTGTACAAGCTATCCACACAAGTTCATTCCCTGATGGTACCTATGGTGGTGTTGCTATGGGCGTTATTTTAGAAATTGAAGGAAAACGCATCTACCATGCAGGCGATACAGCCTACTTTAGTGATATGGAATATTTTGGTCGCCAAGGACTGGACTTAGCACTATTACCAATAGGTGATAATTTTACGATGGGTATTGATGATGCCGTTGAAGCTGCAGCATTGCTTAAAGCAACCTCTGTTGTGCCTATTCACTACAATACCTTTGGCTATATTGAACAAGATCCACAACTATTTAAGGCTGCAATTGAAAAACAGACAGAAAGTCATTGCGTAATTCTAGAACCTGACGAAATACTAACGCTCTAAGCTAATATTTATCTAACTGCGACCCATCAAACTGCTATTAAGGAACTATTTGTAAACGTGAGCAACTTCCAACCAGAAATTAACCCAGAAGCTCAAAATGAGCTACAAGCTGATGTACAAGTCAATCTACAGGCTGGTTCTCAGGTGACGCTTACCAATACACCTGAACCAGATTTTGTACCTAAGGGCTATGTAATTAAAAGCTATCTTGGTTCTGGGCAAACAGCAGATGTATATCTAGCAAGACACCAACAATATGGTGAAGTCGCGCTCAAACTCATCAGAACATCGATCAAAGGTATCTATGCTCATACACATATGTTTACAAACGAAGTTTACCTCACAACGAGGCTTAAACACCCCTATGTTATAGCTGCTTATGATGGTGACCCAACCGAAAACAATGCTTACCTTGCTTTAGAACATTGTGCTGGTGGCACTCTTGACGCATATCTAACAAAACATGGTCAGTTTGATTTACAACAAACCTATAAATTGATTCTGCAGATTGCCTTAGGATTATCATTTAGTCATACACGTGGCATTTTGCACCGAGATGTCAAACCTGCAAATGTGCTTTTAAAAGCAAACGGGGATGCCCGCCTAGCAGATTTTGGTACGGGTGTTTATATCGATAAAGTCCCTAAAGATGAAAAAGTAGGCACTGTTTATTATATGGCACCAGAAATATTTAAAGGTGGTAAGGCATCAATTCAAAGTGACGTTTATAGTTTGGGTATTCTCGCCTATGAATTGCTAACTGCAAAACGTCCATTTCAAGGCAAGACTTACAACCAATTGATGCAAGCACACTTGAGTAAGGTACCCGCAAACCCAAAGCATTTGCGTAAAGATTTAGATAAATCGGTTGCTTTTGCAATAATGAAAGCAATTTCTGGTTCACCAGAAAAAAGGTTTAAAACTGTTGCCGAGTTTAGAGAAGCACTCGAAAAAGTAATTAAAGTAGATATTTCTGAAAAAGCAGCACCTATGGTCGTAGGTCGCAAAAGTCGCTCAGCTGAGAATGATAAAACTACAGCAGGCGATGGAGAAACACTTGAAGTTTCTATCCCGAAAAAGACTGATGTACAAGACAAGCCTCAAGGATTTATCCGAAGATTTTTTACTAAGAAGTCTTAGGTACTTAATACAGCCACTAGCAATATAACTTAGGCAAATTTGTAAAAGCTTAAGGGTAGAGAACTTTTGGATTGATTGAAAACATCAACCCGTACATTTTCACCTGTTAAAGCACTCATTTCGATTTTAAAAACTAAGCTGGGTTTAAAGACGCTTAAGCAAATCTATTCTTTAAGTCTACTTTCTGCCTTTTGAATTTCAAGGTAGACTGTAAGCATGACTAGCCCTAAACCCAAACTTGAAACACTAGCAGTACATGCTGCTGATTTTAAAGAACTTAGTAAAGATGTAGTTCCTGCAATACACCTTACAACAACCTATGAACGAGAAGAAGATGGTAGTTATCCGCAAGGATTTGTGTATACCAGAAGTGAAAACCCAAACCGTAATGCCCTAGAAACTGCTTTGACAGCCTTAGAAGGTGGCGATGGTTGTGCTGCTTTTAGCTCAGGTATGGCTGCTATTAGTGCAGTACTCCAACTACTAAAATCTGGTGACCATGTGCTTATTAGTGACGATCTCTATCACGGTACACGCCATATTGTGAATGGCATCATGGCTCGTTGGGGGCTAGAGGCTAGCTACACAGATATGACAGATGTGAAGGAAGTTGCTACTCAACTTCAGGACAATACAAAACTTGTTTGGTTAGAAACACCCTCCAACCCACTACTCAAAATTATAGATATAGAAGCTTTAAGTAAACTCAGCCATGACAAAGGTAGCCTTGTAGCAGTTGATGCTACGTGGACAACTCCTGTTGTACAACGTCCACTAGATTTAGGTGCAGATATTGTTATGCATTCAACGACCAAATACCTTGGTGGGCATAGCGATATTTTAGGTGGCGCAGTCATTGTAAATGATGATGCTCTGATGGAAGGCATCAGGGAAATTCAGCTGCTTGGTGGCGCAGTACCATCGCCATTTGATTGTTGGTTGTTGCGACGTAGCTTGCAGAGCTTGCCGTATCGTATGCGTGGACATTGTGAAAATGCTATGGCTGTGGCAAGCTTTTTAGAAAAGCAGAATTTTGTGCAAGCAGTACACTATCCTGGCTTAGAAAGCCATCCGCAACATGCAGTAGCATCTAAACAAATGGCTAGCTTTGGCGGTATGATGTCATTACAAATTGGTGACGATGAAACTAGTCCAGATTTAGCCATGAAGCTCGCAGCAAATCTTAAATTGATTGTTCGTGCTACCAGCTTGGGTGGGGTTGAGAGCTTGATAGAACACCGTGCATCTATTGAGGGTGAAGGTACGACTACACCACAAAACTTATTGAGAGTTTCGATTGGCTTAGAACATCCTGATGATTTAATTGCCGATTTTGCACAAGCTTTAGAAAGCCTATAGTTATGGCTGCTGATTTGAATCAACACGAATTTATTGTTGCAGTTGCAGGTATGATTTTTAATGCTGATGGGCATGTATTAGCCATGAAACGTAGTAGCAAAAAAGATGCTGGTGCTGGATTGTGGGAAACCATGTCTGGCAGAGTGGACCATTTTGAGAATCCATATGACGCAATTCAGCGAGAGATATTTGAAGAGACTGGTTTGGCATCTGGCCTAGATGTCGTGATTGATCCAAGGCCTTACACTAGCTTTCATGCTAAACGCTTAGGGCAACCGATGATTGTAATTCTTTACCGTGCTGCACATATTGCAAACGAACCTGTACTGAGTGAAGAACATGATGAGTTTGCATGGTTAAGTTCCCAAGACTTTGCAGAACGTAGTACACTTTTAGAAACAGTTAAAGCAGTTGAGCAGGCTACGAATGAACATGATACATTGCTTGCATACGTAGCAAGTTTGAATCTTGTAAATACTAAATCAAATTTAAGGAACGTTGAACTTATGAAAGAAACAAATACACACGTTGGCGCAGTTGGGGATTTTCCAGAAGAGAGTATGCACTCCTTTGTTGTTGAGGGTCAGGACGTCCTGTTGGTTCATCAAGAAGGAAAGTTTTATGCGCTCGAGGACAAATGCACGCATGATAACGGCATCCTGCACGATGGAGAGCTTATGGACGGTTGGGTAAAGTGTGAGCGCCACGGTGCAAAGTTTAATCTAGAAACAGGTGCTGCTACGCTACCTGCTATTAAAAAGGTTCGTCTATACAAAGCTGAAGTTAGCGAGGGCGAAGTTTACATCAACATGCAAGAAGCGAGCATCTAGTGTTTCCACCAAAACCCTATTTAGAACGCATTATAGACTTGGTTGGTGATGCTGAACCAATAGACGTACTTCAGCAAACAGCACAAAAGTTGGAACAATGCTATCTAAGTTTGGTTGAAATAGAAGATGGTTTTGAACGGAGTTATGGCAAAGGTAAGTGGACAGCGAAACAGATTTTTGCCCACCTTGCCGATACTGATTTACTCATGGGCTATAGGTTTCGACAAGCCATTAGTATAGAAAACTATACCATTGACGTTGTTGATCAGGATGGTTGGGCTAAGCCGTATCATAGGTTAGATGCTTCGCTGGCTTTACAGAGCTTTCGAGGATTGCGAGCTTGGAACTTAGCGCTCATAAGTACCTTTGGACTTAAGGATTGGCTAGCGGAAACTACTCACCCTGAAAGGCCGGGGAAAACTGATACGGTTGATACGTTGGTGAGGTTCCTTGCAGGACATGACTTAAACCATTTGGGGCAATTGGAGCGGATTATTCAAGGGCCGTCTTTGCAGGCTTAAGGGAGAAATCCCCTATAGCTCATCTTGAGAAAACGGGAGATGGTTCCGTTAACCTCTTTTCAAAAGGAAGACGAAGGATGGATTGCTCCCTACTTAACTTCTTCCCGAATAACTGCCCCATCCTCCATCCAAGCAATCCGTTCAACATATTCAAGTAAACGAGGATCATGCGTACTAAACAAAAAGGTAACACCCTTCTCCTCGTTCAACTGCTTCATATGCTCAATTAGCGAGATGCTACTTTCTTTATCTAAATTGGCAGTAGGCTCATCCGCAAGAATTATTTTAGGATTCGCAGCCAATGCCCTCGCAACAGCCACACGCTGTTGCTGACCACCAGAAAGTTGGTTTGGACGGCGCTTAGCAAATTCTTCCATACCCAAAACCTCAAGCGCTTCCATTGCTCTATTATTTCGCTCAGATTTACCCATACCTTGAAGCTCTAAAACAAACGCAGCATTCTCCACAGCAGTTAATACAGGAATCAGATTATAAGCTTGAAAGACAAAACCAAATTCATCAAGGCGTAACGCAGCGAGTTTAGCAGTAGATAAATTATCAATACGCTCACCATGCAAATACACTTCGCCAGAGGTTGGTTTATCCAATCCAGCTAAGATGTGCAGCATAGTACTTTTACCACTG
>CALHRJ010000487.1 GCA_938038395.1 uncultured Deinococcales bacterium
TTCCTATCTCATTTCTAACTAATTTGGGACACCTGCTTAAGGCATGTTTACTACGATTAGATTAAGAGATAAAGAAACATGTTTCTTTATCAAAACTAAACAAACGTCAAGTAGGCTACTGCAATAACAGCAAGATGTTTAGACAATAGAGGTACTTATGAATAGTATGTCCAAACAAAACCTTTCTCGCCCTATGTGGTTAAATATTTTTGCCATTCTCAACCTATGTTTATTTGGCCTAGGGATTTACCTTGCCCTCGTTAGATCCCCTGTCGATGTTACACAAGGCGATTTAATTCGTATTATGTATGCCCATGTTTCAGTGGCTTGGATTTGCTTTTTAGCAGTTTTTCTTTGCGCTGTTTTTGGCTCACTTTTCTTGTGGAGAAGCGGCAAGCTAAACGATATTTTGGCAGTTGCAAGTGCTGAAATGGGTATGTTCTTTGCGGGGCTAACCCTTATAGGCGGTATGACCTACAGTAAACCAACCTTGAATACATGGTGGACTTGGGATGCCAAACTAACAGCAACAGCGCTGCTGTTTTTTATGCTAATTGGGTATTTTATCGTTCGGGGTCTTATCGATGACCCTGTCCGTAGAGGCCGAGTAAGTGCGGTTATTGGTCTGATTATTTTGGCTGATGTACCGATTATTTATTTTGCAAGTGAGTGGTGGCGTACCTTGCACCCAGCTAAAAGTTTGAATCTGGATGGTAGTGGTGTAACGATGCAACCTGAATTTGTGCAGGTACTTCTCTTCAATGTAGCGGTTGCGGCACTGATTTATATTTACATGATGATTGAGCGGGTAAGAATCGGTAGACTTGAGGCGCGACAAGAGGAATGGCTCGAGCGCAAACAACAATCCAAACCAAGTGAGGCAATCCATGTTTGATTCACTCGTAGCAAATTGGAGTCAGTGGCACTGGGTCGCCTTTGCATGGGGGCAACTTATTGTGGCTTACATTGGCTACCTTCTGTATTTAAACTGGCGCACAAAAAAATTAGCCCAACAAATTGAGGACAAAGAGTCATGAAAAAACTAATCTACAGTGTTGCAGCGGTAGCAATTTTAGCAGCTGCAGGCTTCATGATTTACCAAGCGCTTAACACGTCTTTGGTCTATTTTATTCTACCCAACGAATACGCCAATGACCCAAACAACTACAAAAACAAACGCCTGCGTTTAGGTGGTTTAGTCGAAGACGGTAGCGTAGATTTCAACACAAATGACTTAAAACTATATTTCAAAATTTCAGATAGCATAAAAAGCTATCCTGTCACCCATACAGGCGCACCACCTGATCTCTTTAAAGAAAACACAGGTGTTGTGGTTGAAGGTAGATTCCAAGATGGTGTTTTTGTAAGCGATAATTTACTTATTAAACATACTGAAGTCTATGAAGCACCTGAAGATGGCAAAATTAATGTTGAGGCATTAAAAGAATCTTTAGAATAGTCGATTTAGGGTTAATGACTTAACCCTAAATCTAATTTATGCAAGACGAATTATTTTATTCACTAGTATCACTACTTACTTGAATACTGACAAGTCAACTTATTAATATCTCCATATCAAAACCTGAGTACTGATTCCTGAAAGGATCTAGTAGCCTTGAGACTTACAGCCATATATATTTTCATAACATCTATATTCACAGCTTTTAGCACAGTGTTTGCCAGTGCGCCCATTAACTTACAAAGGCTTGATGCGCCTCAAGTCAGTCAACAAGTTATTGACCGAGTACTAAGCCTTGGTCAACTTGGTACTGCAAGTCTTATGCTCGCACTTGGCATCATCATTTATGCACTTATTGCTGGAGTGCTTGGCATTACTAGGCGCAATGCTCAATTGCAAACCTCTGCACGTTACGCAGCAGTGGCAACCTTTCTGGCACTAAGCACCGCTATGATGTGCATGGAAGCAGCGCTTCTAACAGATGACTTTACAGTTCAGTACGTAGCACAACACTCTTCAGTTCCGGCACCTTTATGGGTAAAAGTAGTTATGCTCTGGGGCGCGCTTGAAGGTTCAATTCTACTCTGGGCTTGGATTCTAAGTCTCTATACTGCAATACTTGCCATGAATACGCCCAATCACGCTTTAAGACCCTGGGCACTTAATATCATGCAATTTGTGCAACTCTTTTTTGTGCTTGTGCTTGCCTTTGTTGCAAACCCATTCACACTAAACGCTTCAGGTTTATTTGTAGGTCCAGGTCCAAACTCCCTCTTACAAAATCACTGGATGATGGCAATCCACCCAATATTGATGTATCTAGGCTTTGTCGGTCTAACAGTGCCTTTTGCATTTGCTATGGCCGCACTGATCACCAAACGCCCTGGTAGTGAATGGATGCGCCTTACCAGACGCTGGACCCTAATGGGTTGGGGCTTTTTAACCGCTGCAATTATTGCTGGTGGTTGGTGGAGTTACGAAGTGCTTGGCTGGGGTGGCTTCTGGGCTTGGGATCCTGTCGAGAATGTCAGCTTTATGCCTTGGTTAACTGCAACAGCTTTTATTCACGGCATTCAAGTTCAGGAACGTAGACGTATGCTAAAAAGCTGGAACATGATGCTTATCGTTTTAACGTTCACACTAAGCATTTTAGGTACCTTTTTGACACGCTCAGGCGTACTTTCATCTATTCATGCCTTTGGTGATGGTCCTGTTGGCATTTTCTTTTTAATCTTTTTCCTGCTTGTACTTTTTGCTTCATTAGGTCTAGTCGTTATGCGTTGGGACCAAGTACGAGATCATTCTGAACTGGACGCTGTGGTTAGTCGTGAATCATCCTATTTGCTTGGGAATGTGCTGTTTTTAGCCATGACCTTTATGATTCTTTTGGGTACGCTATTCCCGCTAATTGTCGAATTATTTTCTGGTGAAAAAGTAACTGTTGGCGCACCTTTCTTTAATCAAATGAGCGTGCCGATTTTCCTCGCAATTTTTTTACTTATGGGTATAGGACCACTCCTACCTTGGCGTAAGGCTGAGCATCAATCAGTCATTAGAAATCTTTTATGGATGTGTGGGGTTGGGATTATTGCTGCTGCTATTGCTTATGTACTTGGCATACGCAGAGTATATCCGCTTATAACCATTGCAATTTCTGGCTATAACATTGCAAGTCTTGGACTCCTAATTTCTGCAGCAGTTGTACCCAGAGCTCGCCTAAGCAAGCGCAATAGCCTACAGGTATTTAGACAATATGCCTTTGAAAATCGTCGTCGCTTTGGCTCTATGATTGTTCACCTTGGTGTAATCGTCACTGCGCTGGGCATCATGGGTGCAAGTGCTTACCGTATAGATGAACAAGTCAAAGTTGACTTTGGTACCAGTACTCAGTTTCGCAGTTACGAACTCCGTGCAATCGATATGTTTGAGGAACAAGTACCAGGTCGTGGCACTGTCGGCGCAAACGTAGAAGTTTGGCAAAACAACCGAAAAATCGACACACTACGCCCACGCATAAACGTTTTCGTACACGATGGTGTAACTCAACAGCAACCTGTTCCCACCGCTGATGTTCTTTACCGTGTACAACACGATGTCTATCTAACATTGAGTGGCAGTCTTAGCCGTGACCAAGCATTTGTTATTTTACGTGTGGTGCAAAGCCCCCTCGTTATGTGGATTTGGATTGGTGGCTTTATCATGGCTTTTGGAACACTCTATTGTGTAATTCCAAGTGCTAGTGAACGTAAACAAGAAAGACTCGCTATGCAAGGAAGCCCAACAAACTCAGGAAATACAATCTCATGATGCGCCTTGTTTGGGTTCTGTTAATTGTTGCAGCAGTTGCAGCACTTTTTTTCTATGGCATGAACCGTGATCCAGATGCTCGAGACAAAATCAGATCTGGTCTGGTTGGAAAACCTGCTCAAAACTTTGAACTGACCACTTATGAACGTTTCCAACCGACTTATGGTGATACGTTTGGTATTGCTATTGTTCAAGAACCTTTAGGTATAGAAGGTGTTACTGCATCTGAAACTAACATTGCTTCTGCAACTCCTGAACAGACTATTCCAATCCACAACACACCACTCGTTCTGAACTTTTGGGCCTCCTGGTGTGGACCTTGTAGAGCTGAGGCACCCCTACTTGAAGAGATGTGGGGCAAATATCAATCAGAAGTACTTTTTCTAGGCGTCAATACTCAAGAGCCTAATCAAAACAATGCCAATAAATTTTTAGATGAATTTAATTGGAGCTTCCCAAATGTTGTTGATGCTAAAAGTCGTGTTGGCATCCAGTACGGTGTGTTTGGCCTACCTGAAACATTTTTCATAAAGAAGGATGGCACAGTTAGTTTTAAATATGCAGGACCACTCACTGCAGAGATTTTTGAACGTGAAGTTCAAAAAATCATTCCGTGATATCTAGTCTTCCCCACCGTTAGGGAAAAGATCCTAAAAACAATAACGTTTCTGTCCTTCTTTTAAACTAAAGAAGGACTTTTTTATGTCACCAAAACTATTAATATCCTGTCAAATATTAGCTTTTCAGACTGTTTTACACAACTTAAATTTGTTATCTTATTTGTAGTACTGGTATCTAGTAAATTACCAACACATCTATCACCTAAATTTCTATAGAAGATACTTTAATTATGTCATTAGAATCTATCAAAGAACGCATCAATCAAGCTTGTGAACGTGCAGGGCGCAATCCTGACAACGTTCAATTAGTCGCTGTGACTAAGAACCACACAAGCGCCGAAATCACTGAAGTTGTCCTTTCACATGGTCACAAACATCTTGGCGAAAATCGTATTCAAGAATGGCGTGAGAAACTAGATGACTTAACTGATAATGCCGTAATCTGGCACATGATAGGCTCTCTCCAGCGCAATAAGGTAAAGTACTGCCGTCCTTTTTCACTGATTCATTCATTAAATTCTGAACGTTTGGCTGATGAGTTAGACAAACACGGTGAAAAACATAATCATGTGTTTAAGTGTTTGGTTGAAGTGAATGTGGCGGAGGAAGACAGTAAATTAGGTGCGTCAAGTAAGCAAGCAGAAGCGTTAGTAGATTATGCTAAGTCATTAGACTTCGTTAAAGTTCAAGGCTTGATGACAATGGCACCCTATGTTGAAGATGCTGAAGAAGTTAGGCCCGTATTTAGTAACTTGCGAGACTTAGGTAATAAACTAGGGCTTAAGGAACTTTCAATGGGTATGAGTGGTGACTTTGAAGTTGCTATAGAAGAAGGGGCAACCATCGTTCGGGTTGGCTCAGCTATATTTAAATAAAGGTAGATTAAGAGAAGAAGCTGTGAAATTAAGTCCACTTGATATACGTCACAAAGAATTTCAGAGTGCCCTCAATGGCTTTAATAAAGGTCAAGTTAGGGACTTTCTTGCCAGAGCTGCAGATCAATACGAAGAGCGGCTCGAGCAGATTCAACAGCTCAGTGAGCAAATTAGAAAACAAGAAAAAGAAATCGAAGAACTTCGTGTTTCAGACATCGAGCTAAAACGTACTTTGGTAACTAGTGAAAAGCTCAGTGGTGAGTTCAAAATCCAAGCAGAACGTGAAGCAGAACTCCTACTCAAAGAAACACAATCAAAAGCTGATATTATTTTACGTGATGCGGAATTGCAAAAACGCCAACTTCTCAAAACTGCAGAAATGCAAGTAGAAGAAGCAAATTCAGCAAGACAAAAAGCAGAAGAAGCAGCTAAGAAAATCAGGCAACGCTCTATTGAAGAAGCTGCAGTACAAAAACAACGTGCTCACAATATGGTGGCTGGACTAAAAGAACAGGCAGCCCAATCAACGGCAACACCTGCTACACAAAACCTAGAAACAGAAACTTTAGAGATAGAACATGCTAAAGAGTTAGCTAAACTAAGACACAATTCAAAATCAGTTATTGTGCAGCTCAAAAAAGATATTGCACAACTGAAAGCTGAACGTGGGCAAATGGTAGAGCAACTAGGTGCTTATGATAGAAATTTAGAGGCGCTCGAGCACAAGGTAGCCCAGCAAAACACCACATCTGCTAAGGTTAGTGTTCCACAAAAAAGACCCAAAAGACGCGAAACTGACTTGCCAGAAAGGAGAGCGAAACAATCTCCAAAACCTGTTTCAAAACTGAAGACAAAACAAGTTGCAAACGCATTGTCTAACAGTATCGATAGTCTTATGTCAGACAGCTTTCTAGAATCAGATTCATTAGGACTATCCCCAACAAAGCAACGTCAAACGAAACACAAGCAAAACAACTTACAAGCCAATAATCTTGATATAACTTATCCAAAGTTAGAAAAAACTCACACTGATAAATTATCGTCCGATAGTATTTCAAACTCGGAACTAATGAATATTACAGTAACACCTATAAATGATCCTCAAGTGCGTCAAGCAACAGGGCGCTATGCTCAACCACGGCAACAAATAAAAAGTGGTTTGACTGAGCAAAATAAAGACTTACAAAACGGTCTAAGTCAACACATTTATCCGCCTTATCCAGTCAAAGAATCTTCAGTGCAAGACCGTGGGCGTTTAATTACACCACCTACAGTTTACGATGTTGAGAATCCTTTTATAGACGATGGTTTTGATGAACTAGATAGCTTATCAGAATCAATGGTAGAAAAAGATAGTGTTTCAGATATCAAAGGTATAGAATTCGATAGTAATATTTTCAACGTGGAAGACACTATCGAGCATGTCACTTCAAAAGCGACAGTAGAAAACATTGAAGTTTTAGATACAGATTGGTTTGAGAATTTTGAATTAGATGACGATTGATGAATGTGTGCAAAGTTCGCACACATTCATCTTGGAACAATGCTGAAAGGCGAGCATTGTTCTGGTAGTTTTAGGTTAAGAGATGAAAACTCTTTTTTAGCTTGTGCAAAGTTCGCACACATTCATCTTGGAACAATGCTAAAAGGCGAGCATTGTTCTGGTAGTTTTAGGTTAAGAGATGAAAACTCTTTTTTAGCTTGTGCAAAGTTTGCAAAAAATCATCTTTGAAGAATGCTAAAAGGCAAGCATTCTTCTAGTGATTTGGTATTAGAATTAAAGTTAAAACTTTTGGTTAGTTAGTATTTTGGTACCGCTCTAAAGCTTGTTCTAAGGTAATCCACCCTAAAGTTGCACACTTTACACGAGCATGAAGTTTTGAGATACCTTGAAGCATCTTTAAGTCACCTAGTTCATCTTGAGGTTCTTCGCCTTGAATCATGGCTTTAAATTTTCCACTTAGCGCTTGGGCATCACTTAAAGTAATACCTTTGATTGCTTCCGTCATCATCGATGCACTTGATAGGCTTATGGCACAACCTTCACCGCTAAATTTAACATCTGTAATAACATTATCTTCGATTTGCAGGTGGAGCTCGAGCTCATCTCCACAAGACGGATTCAAGCCCTCTTGCGAAACAGTCGCAGGGTCTAAAGTGCCTTGGTTTTTCGGGCGCTTTGAGTGTTCTAAAATTATTTCTTTATAAATATTATCTAAAAAAGACATTGTTTTCCTTATTCATTTCAATCTTACACATTTAAATACAGTCAATCGCATATGGCGTGTTTTTAAGCAAAATTCATATTTTAAATACTAACATCTAAATCTTAAAACTATAACTGGCTACACCCTTAGTCTGCAAAAAAGTCGCGAGTTGCAACAACAGCCTTAATAAAGCTATCAATTTCTTCTTTTGTATTATAAAAGTAAAAGCTTGCCCTCGCTGTAGATTGTGCTTCAATCGCACGCATCAGCGGTTGAGCGCAATGATGCCCTGCACGAATAGCAATGCCCTCA
>CALHRJ010000488.1 GCA_938038395.1 uncultured Deinococcales bacterium
TGGTTGCGCTCAAGAGTAATACAGAAGAAACCAAACCCTTTTTAGACGACCTTGGCATTCAGATGAATACGCTTATAGAAGCAACTATTGACCAAGCAAGCAATCTACCTTATGACATTCACGATACCGAATCTGTATTTCGTAAATATCGTGCTTTTGGATTACCAACAACATTTTTAGTAGATTCAACTGGCATCATTCAATCAAAACGCATTGGTGCTTTTGTAAATGAAGAAGAACTCGCTCACTATCTAAAATCTGTTGGTGTGAATTGGCAACCAATAAATAACTAAAGGCATGAATAAGTGGGATGAGCGTTATAACCGTGTTGAAGACGCCTTTGGCAAAGGCGTTAATGGTTTCCTAAAGTCTCAGCTTGACGATGGCTTGCTAAAGCAGTATCAAACATCCAAAGAGGCAAACCCAAAAGTACTTTGCGTCGCCGCAGGTCAAGGTCGAAATGCACTTTATCTTGCTAAGCAAGGCTTTGATGTAACCGCTTTAGACATCTCTAGTGTTGGGTTAGAACAGCTCTCAAGAACAGCAACAAAACAACACTTATCTATTCAAACTATATGTGGCGATATTACAAAGCTTGACTTAGGTCAGAACACTTGGAATATCGTCACATGTTTCTTTATGCATGCACCAAAAGAAACACGTATAGCATTCTATAAAAAAGTACCTGACGCACTAAAACCCAATGGTCACTTTGTTTTTGAGTCTTTCAGCGTGAAGCAATTGGAACTAAAAGAACAAAATGAGGGGTCGATTGGCGGACCATCAACCCCTGAGCTTTTTCCTACTGTGGAAGAGTTATCTAGCCAGTTTGGAATGTTGGATATTGAGCATTTGGTGGAGGCTGAGCGGGAGCTCGAGCCTAGCCCCTTCCACAAAGGTAAAGCTGCTGTTATTCAACTTATTACTAAAAAACAACCCTAATTACACAGTTCAATAATCATAAGTAACTTGCTTCTTATCAAGTTCCCACCCAGCAGGTCGTAAAACCACAATCGTAGGCTCCCCTGCCTTAATCTCAGCCCCATTACCAAACAATGGCAACCCAATCTTAGTATCATTCACAATCAATACTGGACTTTCTGAACGACGGTTCAAGAACTTACTAATCGGCAACATCTTTTCGCCACCTGGTGGTACATGATAGTGCATCGGAAAAACATATTTTGGCTTTAAAAAGTCAATAATCGGGTCAAGCTCTTCCAATGTCAAACTAAAGACTTCACCCGTAATTGCAAGCAAAACATCGCATTTGCCAACCCAAGGAGCCAAAGCTTCTTCACTGATGCTATGACCAAGATCACCAATATGAGCAAACCACAAGCCACCCGCTTTAAAGGCGTACATGCCGTTATCGTCTGGACCTGTTGGGTGTAGCGGATTCTCCGTAACTGGAATGGCAACAACAGGCTCACCATTTATGCTCGCTTCAGCCTTGCCAACAGAAACATCTAGCGCATTAATGACTGTGGCATTCGGTCCAGCAAGCTTAAAGTTGTTGTGTGATAAATCGATTGCAGAGCTAATAATTACAGTTTCAGCTTCAAAAATAACGCCATCGTCCTCCATACCCAAATCGCTGTGGGTATAGGGGTCAGTCATGACTGTTGCTTTGCCATTTTCCCAGATTCTAAAACAAGCGTGTCCAA
The DNA here is from genome assembly GCA_938038395.1 of uncultured Deinococcales bacterium. GTDB lineage: Bacteria > Deinococcota > Deinococci > Deinococcales > Trueperaceae > CALGZD01. The sequence goes on from CALHRJ010000488.1 coordinate 1,668, forward strand.
TAAATTCTATTTCTAAAGTATTCTCAGGCATAATCAAATCGTTAGTCCTTTATCTGTTATCTATTTGGGTGCAAAATTATCTTAGAATCTTCACGGCTTTCGAGGCGTTTGAATGCTGCGATGGCATCTGTTAACGGTAATCTGTCACTGACCATCTTACGCATATCAATCCGCCCTGCTGCCATCAGACGAATTACATTTTGAAAGGTGCCACAGCCCACATGGCCTAAAGAGCCTGCAAGCTGTACACCTTTAGTTTTGTAAGTCACAGTTGGTAGTTCTGGACGTTTGCCACCCATACCAATGTCTATGACTGAGGCATTCACAGCTAAAGATTGATCTAGTAATTGGATGGTTCGGTCTGCAACCCCTGCACATTCGACAACCGTATCTGTACCTCTACCATAGGTTAGTTGCATGACAATATCATCTAAGCTAAAGCCATCCAAAGCAGTTGGGTCAACAACTGCAGATGCACCCATTGTTTCAGCCATAGCCCGTCTACTTTCTGACGGGTCAAAAACAATCACTTCTCCCCCACCACCAGCAACCGCTAGTGCCGTAGCAGCCAATCCAATCGGTCCAGCACCAAAAATAACCACATTGTTACCAGGTTTCCAAGTTGTTAAACGATTGAACATACCGTGGTATGCAACGCCTGTTGGCTCAACCAAAGCACCCATGAGCAAAGCTTCTTCATCACCAAACTTATTAGCAAGTTCATCTAACTTCCAACAATACTTCGCTTTAACAGAAATGTACTCTGCCATTGCACCAGGAATTGTAAAGCCTAGCTCCTCAGTATTGTCGCAGTGATTTAGGAAACCTCTTCGGCAAGCTGTACATTCGCCACACCATTGCACTTCTTCAACTGCAACCAAGTCGCCAAGCTCTAAGTCACGCACGGCACTACCAACTTCGACTACTTTTCCAGCGAACTCATGACCTAGGATGTTGGGTGTTTTGACTAAACTAGGGTAAATCATGTAGCCATCAGAACCACTTTCGTACATGTGCATGTCAGAGCCACAAATGCCTACGGCAGCAACTTCGAGTCGTACTTCGTTGGGTTGTAATTCAGGGTCTGCAATTTCAGCAAGTTCAATGGATGGATTTTTCCAAACCATAAAGCCATTCTTAACTTTATGGGTGTCTAACTCTCGTTGACTCAGAACATGGTCAGCTTTTGGTGCAAATTCAGCGTTTAGGGTTAAGGCTTTCATAACAGTTCACTCTTTTCTTTTAGCGTGCTTTCTAGCTTATCAAATATGCTGATACATGCCAATACAGCAGCTAAGGTTGTGCTTAAAGAGCTTTAAATAGCACCGCAACGATTTTACTAAAACTCGGAAACAATATCTTGAAAAACTCACGAAAATGCTTCGGCTTAGACTCTAGAAATTTAAAAGCCCTAATGCTACTTAAATTATGAACTAAATTTATTCATCTAAGTCTTAATATTAAACGAGGGCAAAGACGATTATTCAGGTACTTGCTAACAAATTTATCCTAATAACAATACTCTTTAGTTTTTTCCTAGACGACTTTTTTACACTTTAGTAGTTTTCTAAACCTTTGCTTAATAAATGTACGAAGTATTAAGACGCTCCTAACATGTCCGCTGCTGAAAACGCTAATTTGATAGACATAACTACGCGGGCAGCGTTTGTTAGTCTAGTTTCTTTTACAATTTAACTACTTTCCTAGCTGTTCCTTGAATACAACATAGATTCTCTATAATTCACCGACTCCAAGAATGTCCACATTCTGAGTTGCGTGGATAGCATTTTTGTAATGCAGAGTATCTAGCCTTTGAATGATTGCGGGTGATTTATGCGGCATTGGTTTACTAACAACTTTTTTCAATCTTCTCAACTTCAAGAAGATTCCCTACTGAGAAAGGATAGATGTATGAAGCAACGACGGAAATATATTTATCAAATTTTAGTGATTTTGATAGTGTTTGGGATGAGCTCGAGCGCAATGGCTCAAGACTTCAATATTTCAAATATCAATGCTAATTGGACAAATGTGACTACTGTCGGCACACAAGCCGGTGCAACACCAAGTTGCTACACTCAAGTAACCAATAATCTTGCCAATAATTACTCAGCCATACATTATGGCGACGATACTTGGAGTGATCCAATTGTTTGTCCCAATGATACAACAGTTCAAAGTGGCTTTATCTTTGTAGATGGTAATAACACTACCGTACCAAATGGTGGAATTTTCAATATTGGTGAATATTCCCATCAAAATATTCCTATCTATGCCTACAATAACAACCTTGGAGCAGCAGATCTATACGTTGAGTTCCAAATAGACGGCTCTGCACCAATCCCGATGACTATTCCATTTACCTTGGAAGAAACTCCTAACAATGCCGATCCTTGTAAATATGCTGGTACATCAAATTGTCCAGATAGAGTTACGATTAGTGATCCTGTTCGAACATTCAATGCAAATGGAATTACCTATTTTGCAGTATTAGGTCTTTCTGCATGTAACAATCCAAATACGAGTATCACAGAATTTATTACAGAAGAAAACGAAACAAATACGGCTTGTTTATTTGCAACAATTACAAGAACAGTGCTTACCGTAAATAAAGTAGTAGATAATAGTGCTGGTGGAAGTTTGTCAATCTCAAATTTTCCTCTGTCCTATACAAATACATTTGATAACTCTGTAACGTCAATCCTTTCAGGTGTTCAATACGCTGTTCCAGAAAGCACGCTCATTGTTTCTGAAATTAATCAGCCTGGTTATCAAGCGGTAATTTCAGGTGATTGTGCTGCAAACGGTTCTGTAACTATGACAGCAGGCGATGAATTCACCTGTACCATCACAAATACCTATGTCCCTCCAACTTTGACTCTTACAAAAATAGTCAATGACCCAGAAAACTTAGGCACTTTGGGGATTAACGACTTCCCTCTATTTATTGATGGAATTTCAGTTACTTCTGGAGCTATTACCAACGTAACCACTGGAACGCATACAATCAGTGAAACTACAAACCCAAACTATACTTCCGCAATTTCTGGCGACTGTGCTGCTGACGGCACGATTACAATTGCAGAAGAACAAAATGCTTCTTGTACCATCACAAATACTTATGTGCCACCAACATTAACTATTACAAAAGTTATTGATGACCCACAAAACCTAGGTACATTAGGAATTAATGACTTTCCATTATTCATTGATGGCAATCCAGTAGCTTCAGGTATAGCAACAAATGTAAGCGCTAGCACTCATACAGTTTCCGAAACTTCAAACCCAAATTACACAGCAGTAATTAGTGGCGACTGCGCTGCCGATGGTACAATTACTGTTGCGGAAGGAAGTGCAGCAAATTGTATAATTACAAACACCTATATTCCCCCAACCTTAACCGTTACAAAAGTAGTAGACAATGGTGGTCTAGGTACTAAAACGATCTCCGACTTTCCACTTACAGTCGATGGTAATCCAGTCACTTCTGGCATAGCTATAGATGTTAGTGCTAGTTCACATCTTGTTGCCGAAACCACCGACCCAAACTATACCGCAGTATTTTCAGGTGATTGTGCTGCAGATGGTACCGTTAATGTAGCTGAAGGAAGCAACGCTACTTGTACTATTACAAATACCTATAACCCACCAACCTTAACTGTAAACAAAATTGTAGATAATCTTGGTCTGGGGAGTTTAGGCGTTAACGATTTCCCACTAACCATAGACGGTAATCCAGTTACTTCAGGCACCACCAACAATCTAGCAATCGGTCTTCATACAGTCGCAGAGACACCTAATCCAAATTACACTGCTATAATTTCAGGCGATTGCGCAGCAGACGGCACAATCACACTTGTTGAAGGCGATTCGGCAACCTGTACAATCACAAATACCTATGTTCCTCCCACATTATCTGTAACTAAAGTTGTTGACAATCTTGGTGTAGGAACTCTGGGAGTCAACGACTTCCCACTAACTATTGACGGTAATCCTGTAACTTCAGGTACTCCAATCAATGTTGCTGTTGGTACACATACAGTTGCCGAAACATCTAATCCAAGCTATTCAGCTATTATTTCGGGTGACTGTGCTACAGATGGCACAATTACTATTGCAGATGGTGAAACTGCTTCATGTACCATTACAAATACTTACCTTATCCCCCCAACTGCTACGGATGATAGTCAGTTTAATCCTAACGTTGTTAGTCCTTCTAACCCAACCACTATTTCTGCCATTAACAGTAATGACTCTGACCCTGATGGCACGATTGACGTAAGTTCTATCGATTTAGATCCTTCTACCTCTGCTATTGATTCTAGCTTTACTAACAGCGATGGTACCTATGTTGTGGATGCTTCTGGCAATGTTACTTTCACACCAGATATTGGTCTTTCTTCTGACCCAGCTCCAATTACTTATACCGTTGACGATAATGATGGTAATACGAGTAATGAAGCTACACTAACAATCACTTATGGTGATGCTCCTGTTGCCGTTGATGACAGTGCTGCTAATCCTGGTGTTGTTGCTCCTGGTAACCCAACCACTATCTCTGCAATTGACAGTAATGACTCTGATCCAGATGGTACTATCGATGTTTCTTCTATCGATTTAGATCCTTCTACCTCTAGTCAAGATACTAGCTTTACCAATAGCGATGGTACTTATGTTGTTGATGCTTCTGGCAATGTTACTTTCACACCAGATATTGGTCTTTCTTCTGACCCAGCTCCAATTACTTATACCGTTGACGATAATGATGGTAATACGAGTAATGAAGCTACGTTGACAATCACTTATGGTGATGCTCCTGTTGCGCTTGATGATTCAGCTAGCAACCCTGGTCCTATTAGTCCTTCGAATACAACTACCTTAAGTGCAATTGATTCTAATGACTCTGATCCAGACGGAACTATCGATGTTTCTTCTATCGATTTAGATCCTTCTACCTCTGCTATTGATTCTAGCTTTACC
>CALHRJ010000489.1 GCA_938038395.1 uncultured Deinococcales bacterium
ATTTCCCAGACTTTATCTACAGGTTGTTCAATTACAATTTTATTTATAAGTTCCATTATCTCAGCCATTCCTGTTACGTATTCAAACGTCTTAACCCTAAAAACTGCAAAACAGCAAAAATCAGTACAATATCTGCCAATATGGCTACTGCCCATTTTCCACCAGTCGTTAATCCAAGCAAGTTCGTTATAGGTAAAAAGATAACAACACAGCTTAGAACAATCCACGCAACATCACTTGCAATGATGGTTTTAACAAGTGCTGGATTCGGCTTGTATGCTCTTGCAACCATCACGATAAAAATAGCAAAAAGAATTAGTCCTACACCAATTACTGGAATGAGCGAATTGGTTGACCATCCTAAAAAGTTGGTGATTTGAGTGTTAAAGATGATGAAGTCTAAACCGCTTATGCCAGAGAAAATAGCATTGGCATAGAGTGCTTTTTTTAGGAATGATGCCTTCGAAGTGTTAGCTGAAATTGTCTGACTTGGAGTGTTGATATTAGTCATATTCTTATTTTACGCTTTCATCCGACGTAAGCCTAAAAATTGGGTAAGACCAAAGATGAAGCCAATGTCTGCGAAAATACCTACTGCCCATTTACCGCTAGTGGTCAGTGCAAGTGGATTTGATGCAGGTAACATTATAACGATATAGCTTTCGATTAGCCACACAACTGCAACTGCGATAATGGTTTTTACTATAAATGTGTTTGGTGTCGTTGCGCTTGCAGCACTGTAAAGATACAAAGCATAGAGTAAAAATACGATGCCAAGGGTTGGTACGAGCCAAGGTATTGACCACCCTAAAAAGTTAGTAACTGAAGTGTTAAAGACGATGAGGCCTAAACCACTAACTGCTGTGAAAATAGTATCGGCATAAAGAGATGTTTTTAGGAATGTTGCTTTATGCTGAGTGTTATGCCTAGTTTGTTGTGTTGTCGGAAGGGTTGTCATGTTGAACCTCCTAATGATTCTGTTCAAGTTTAGGAGGAAAATAACTGCCAGAAGAAGGCTTTTTACTGCCAAGTACTGCTAGCCAGTTTATCGTGCATCATTTTCGGAACCTAAATACATTATCCAGCCTATAATCAAGCCCCAAGCTGCTCCCCACAAAATGAAACCAGCACCTCTGCGTACATGCTCTTCGGTACTGCCATACAAGTCTGGAAAGAAGGTGAAAACAGTGCCATCAAATAGCATGTACGTGAAGGTTGCAATAACTACGACTTCAAATATAGTTTTGTTGTTGAAGGAAAGTACGTTCTTGACGCCAATAATTATTAGCCAAATAAGAGGAATCGTGATAACAAAGGTGACTAAATTTCGTATGCCACCATCAAAAAGCCAAGGTGTATTACGAATGATAATCAAAAAAATAAACCAAAAGATGATGCCAATAATTACTGACAGTATCCTTTGGCTTGTACTTAGATGATTGCTGCTTAGAGTGTGCATGTAGTTCTCCCAAACTTACTTGAATTTCACAAGACAAGTTTAGAGAAGAAACTGCTGCCAAAGTTAGGCTTTTTAATGCCAAGTACTGCAAATGAGCTTCAGTTTAAGGGTAGGAGTAGCTCGAGCTGCCTAAAACCCTCCATCAAAACTTCTCTTGAAACAGCCTCTACTTGTTTAGAAACAGCTAAGTTCGGATAACCCAAACTACTCGTACCTGCACCTTGAAAACCATCAGCGTGCAAAAACACAGTTGTCCATTCACTTAAAGAAGCATTTTGTAGCGCAAAGATATCACTTGCTTGTAGTGGCAAGAGTGCCTTATGTGCTGGTGAGACTGTTTCTAAACGGCGGTTTAAAAAACCAGTCATGCCATCTGCAAAGAGCTGATAGTTCTCTACCTGAGATGCATCTATTTGTTCGATGGTGCTTGCTCGTTCATTTTGAATCGTATCGAGTAAAAGTTCTGTGTTGTCACGCATTTGCGCCCAACCCCATGCAAAGTTTAACTCAGCTTCAGAGGTCGTAAATATGTGGACGTTTCCTTCGTTATCCCAGAAGATTGCTGGGTCATCAGAATTGGCATGACTAAAGCCAGAGACAGCACATAGAGCGAGAATTATGACGATCGTTCTAAAAAAATACTTTTTCATTTCTAACCCTTCCAAGGCAACTAGCTTTAAATTTCGCCTTAAGTTTAGCACTTTTAGGGGAAAAGTGTGTCATTTAGTTGATGACTGCGTAAGCGTCACGGGGGGTAAATGGCTTGTGGTCAGTTGTAAATGACGACAAAGTTGAGACCAAGAATCAAATTCGAGCTGTTCTTGAGTTTTGAGGTTTTGCAAGACTATAACTTGTCCACGTGTGGTGTCTTCGACACGGATAATAAAACTGTTTGTAACCCGTGGCTTCTGCTGCATACTATCAGTTTAGAAAATAGTATGTGATACGAGCGTTACACTATATTTAAGCTTTTTGGCGTAGTTATACAGCAAAAGCATTGGCAGGTTGCGGGTTGCTCAGTATTTTAGTAACAAGACTCTCATAGCTAAGTTTCTTTTTGAGAATTGTTTTGGCTTCAGATTTAGATACTAAGCCATCTTGTAGTTTTGTTAAACGCTTTTGTACTTTATTTTTTGTGGCAGCCAGAACCGCAGGATGTTCGTTGATAAGGAAGGCTAATTTAAAGGCATGTTTAGGTTGCTCAAGTTCTATGAGTAATTGCATGATGCCATCCAAAATATCTAATGCTTTTGGGATGGCGTCAATATCAGTTGCAATTTTTAGAGCTACTTGAAATTCTTTCCAAGCAGCTTCAAAGTTTTCTAAGCTAACCAAAGCATAGGCTTTACCTGAATGTGCCGTAATCATACCTGCTTGATTACCTATCTCTTTATACAGAGCTAAACTTTTTTTGTGGAATGCTAGGGCACCTGTTGGATTGCCTCTTTGCTTTTCAACAGTTCCTAGATTGAAGAAGCATTTGGCAAGACCGCCTTTGTCATCTAAGTTTTTATAGATATCACAAAGCTGGTGAAGGTTTTGTTCTGCTTCATCCAAGTGTCCTAGTGTAAAGCGGATTGCAGTTAAATTATTGATTGCATTGGCTTGACGTCTTAAGTTACCTAGTGCTCGAAAAATAGTATGACTTTGTTCAAATAGCGGTTGGGCGTCAGTATAGTTACCCTGAACATATTGGACAGTTCCTAAGTTGAGGTAACAGACTGCTATGCCATCTTTATCGTCAAGTGTCTCTTTGAGGCTTAGGCTCTCTTTATGTAAGGCTTCAGCTTCAGCATAGTTACCAGTTAAGTCTTTAATTGTACCCAGATTTGAAAAGGTTCGGCTTAATTGCCACAGGTCATTATTTGCTTTTGCTAAATCAAGTGCTTGTTGATAGTAGTCTAAGGCTTTTGGATACTCACCTTGATATA
>CALHRJ010000490.1 GCA_938038395.1 uncultured Deinococcales bacterium
GATTGATTAGCTCTAGTTACAATTTGTTTCGCAACTGGTGCACGCTCTGTATTATAGCTATCTAATAAAGATTCGCTCGCTTGACCTTTTAAAACATGTGCAAGCTTCCAACACAGATTATAAGCATCTTGAATCGATGTATTTGAGCCAAGCCCATTTGAGGGTGGGTGACGGTGCGTCGCATCTCCCATACAAAAAACCCGACCTCGCGTATTTTCTTTGGCGTACATGTCATTGTTGGTCCAGACAGAGGTTGAATCAATTTTTACATCTATAGTGTCATCACCAATTAAGCTGTGAACGATGCTTATCGCAAATTCATCTGTCACTTCTGGTGGTGGCTGATTGATGTCATAGCCCCACAGCACCAACCATTTGTTCCAAGGGCGAATCATACGTACTAAACCCATGCCGATGCCACCAACATCCGAACCAGGTTGAAGGACCCAGTAAAGCACGCTTGGTCTGTGAGCAACATACTTTGTTAAGTCTGCTTCGATGACGATATTCATCGAACCAGCTACGGCCATCTGACCTTCCATTGGCAACTTAATATCTTCAGCAACTTTAGAATTACCACCATCTGCACCAATCAGGTATTTGGCTCGTATTTGATAGTCTTGCTTAGTTAGGTGGTCATAGACTGTCGCGGTAACACCATCTTCATCTTGTACAAGTGACTTGTATTCAGTATTAAAGCGAACTTTAGTACCTCGCTGAGTTGCTTCGTTCAGCAAGATTGGTTCCATGTAGTTTTGAGGAATATCGCAAATGGTTGTTGGGCTAGCTAAGGTGTAATCAGCTTTGCGCTGTGGATGATTGCCCCATGAATAGAGCCTGCCGAGTTCTTCACCTGCTAAACTTTCGCAAAATACGTTATTGCCCATGAGTTCCTGAGGTGTAGCTTTTTCTTTGGCATCTTCTTCGACACCCAAATCACGCAAAACTTCCATGGTGCGTTGATTGGTGATATGTGCTCTTGGAGTTCTCACTAAGCGACTAAAACGGGTAATGGTTACATGCTCTATGCCATAAGTAGCAAGCATGAGAGAAGCAGATGAACCTGCTGGTCCAGTGCCTACAATGAGTACATCAGTTTCAACGATGTTCATGTACATCCCTTTCAAAGCTGAAAAACTTGACTAACGTGTTGATTATATTTTATAAAATGTATAATATATATTGGATTGAGTCAAGCTAGAGTACTTAACTAGAACCTTAGACTGGATTTTAGACTGGATTTTAGCTTGTGGCTCGAGCCGCCAAAGCAAAGGTTATTGTTAGCTTAGAAAAAGCTAGAAAAAAGCCAGTTCTAGCTATTACTATTTTGTTTTGAGAAGGTTATTGTGAGGTTGTTATGACGAATTGGACAATTGATGAAGTAACACCCAAGACCAGAGAAGAACTGGCAGCAGAAAAACTGCGGGAGGCCATCTTGGTGGGTCACTTCAAAGCTGGTGAAAAACTTGACCAAGGTGCAATATCGAAACAGTTAAACGTTAGCCTTAGCCCTGTCAGGGAAGCAATTCGTACCTTAGCTGCCGAAGGTATTTTAACGATGGTGCCTCATAAAGGCGCACTCGTAACTGAATTAAGTGTTGAACAGATAAAAGAATTACATGAAATTAGAGGTTTTCTTGAAGGCCAAGCGGCTAAAAAAGCTGTACCTCATTTAAGTTCTGAACAATTGGTTAGTTTAGAAAAAATCATTGATACTGCGCTCAAAACTGATGATAGAGTAACCTTACAAGCACTCAATAATGAATTTCATAAAATTATTTATAGTGCATACCCTCAACCTGAAACGCTAAAAATCATTAAACATATTCGTAATCAAGTTGCGCCTTATATACGACTTTATCTGGATGCTGGCTTGAAAGAAGAAGCTTGGTTAGCTCACCAAAGAATATTTGATGCTTGTAAAGCTAAAGATGCTGAACTTGCAGAAAAGGAAACTCGAAAGCATCTTGCAGAAGTTTGTGAGGGTATTTTGGGGGCATTGGATTAGTAGCTTTTACTGCATATGCATATAGGTTAAAGGTTTGAAATGGGAATATACGAACACATTGACTTTATAGGTAGATAGAGTTGTAGAAATCAAAATGTTCATTTTTATGAGGTAATTAGTTTCCACTGCTTATGAATCACTACGTTTCAAGATAGGCTCGAGCCTCAAATAAGTTAAACTTCGCCATAACCATTCAAGAGGTCCAAAACGAAAATAGGTCATCCATAGCTTTGAAATAACTAGTTGTACTATCCAAATTACTATGACAATGCCAATTTGACCTACACGTTCGACTGAGCCATATAAGCCTAATCCAAAGCCATAAAAGATAAGTGATGCAATCAAAGATTGTCCAATATAATTACTTAATGCCATTCGACCAACATTCATCAAAGCATCTTGTAAAGGCTTGATAAAGTTCGTTTGACTCCAAAGCATAATTAAAGCCAGATAGCCACTGGCTACAAATGGTGTTGCAATATGGTTAGGGATGCGTCCTAGAAAAAGCGAATAGCTGGCATCCCAATGATTGGTATAGTTAAAGAAAAGACCGATTAAGGCTATGGGAATGCCTAAAGTAAATCCAAAGATTAACATTCGTTGGTAAAAGCGCTTGCTTTGACTTGCATTAAGTATACCCATACTAAAAAAGGCCATACCAATAAGCATCATGCCGAAGGCTCGAGAAAATGCATCTATCAAAAAAGATAGGTCGCTAAGGTCTTGAGCAGTGCTTGGTACTGTATCGGCGTCGCCCAATCTGTAGGCAAGTTGCTCTAGGTAGCTTCCTTGGTAGAGGCTTAGGTCTTTTTCAATGCTTGCTTGAGCGGGGGAGAAGTAATCATCTAAAACTTGGATATTACTTTCATCTAAGCTAGCTATCTCTGGAAGAATAGCTAAGTTGAATAATAAAGGCAAGAAGAAAATAATGAGTCCAATAATTATTTTCAACTTTGCTTTTAGATTTCTAAATAAGTAAAGGAAAAGTGCGCATACTCCATATACAAAAAGGACATCACCTTCCCAAATAAGTAGACCGTGTGCTAGACCGAATAAAATAAGCCAGATGTTTCGAATGTAGTGGACTCTGGCAGCTTTTTTACCTTGACTTTTCATTTTGCTAAAAAGCAGCATGATACTTGCACCAAACAGCATAGAGAAGAGGGCCATAAATTTTTGGTCTGCAAGTATGTGCGAAAGACCATGAATAAAACGGTTTAAGAAATCATCGCCACCATAAGCTGTTGGATTATTATAAGCTGCGTCTGGCATGGAAAAACTTAGAATGTTCATGACTAAAATACCTAGTAAGGCAAAGCCTCTTAAGGTGTCTATAGAGGTAATTCGTTTTCTTTTTGGACTTGATGGTAGTGTCATATTGAGATTAGTTTCTGATTTTGTTCATAGATCTTGATTTACGTGCAAAGATTATAAGTTCTAGGTCTAAAGTTCAATAATTTGAAATTCAAATACCTTACTGTAGTGTTTAAAGTTGCCTAAAGCTTCTGGCTTTTTTGTCATAAGTACTGTGTAACATAAGTTCTTTAACATTCTCCAATATTGATTGTACTGTGGTGCGTCGCGTCTAATGCACAGGTACTTAATATCTATACCTTCTGATAGACAAAGTAGACTTTAAGCTATGGTGTTCAGTGCTAAGGTGTTCAGTGCTAAGGTGTTCGGTGCTACGGTGTTCAGTGCTTTGATATTGCATTAGAATAAATGATTTTGAGCTTTGTTTCTGTTGCTAGTTCACAGTGATTGTAAAGAGGATGTAAAAGTTCTGCAATAGGCTGTTTCTGACCGACGCTGTTTAGGGGTGACATACCATATCTTCTAAAATCTGATTTGTGAACAGTATTATGAGTATAATGCATTAAGCTAAGAAGAGTCTAATGTTTAAGAAGGTAGGTTTTTCTCTATATTTATAGTGTGCCAATTTATAGTGTGCCAATTTAGAGTATGCCAATCTAACCTTTTGGTGAGTTGACTACTGTTAGGCAAAAATAGGTATATGGCTTGGGTTTTAGTACTTTGGATATTGAAAGGACTTCATCTATGGAATCAATCACGTCAGAATATAAAGATCAAGTTGTAGTAATTACTGGAGCTGCTGGAGTTTATGGGCAGTGGTTAGCCAAGTCATTTACTGAGGTAGGTGCTAAAGTTTGCCTATCCGATATTCGTATTGATAAACTTGAGGCTTTAGCATCAGAATTACAAGACAATTCAAAAGTGGATGAGCAAGATATCTTGTTACATGAAACAGATTTGCGAAAAGATGAGTCGATGCAGGATTTAGTTGAAGCCACCTATAATGCCTTTGGTCGAGCAGATATTGTAATCAATAATGCGGGGCTGTATCCTGCAGTTTTTTTGCTGGATATAGAGTTTGATCAATGGGATGAAATCATGGATGTGAATATGCGAGCGCCTTTTGTGCTTTCGGTTATCTTTGCTAAGCGCATGATTAAAGCTAAGACACAAGGAAATATCATCAATATTGGATCTGCTGCTGCAAGGTCTATGAGAACCACTATGGTTCCTTACTGTATATCGAAAACTGGGCTTGATCGGTTGACTAAAGGGTTGGCGCTCGAGCTATCCCCCTATAAAATTAGAGTCAATGCTGTGGAACCTGGTTTCGCTCCAGGGAGCGAGGCTAGTCCTTTAACTGAGGAACACGTGAAAGCAACAGGTGGAAGAGTGCCACTTGGTCGTATATCGGAGCCTCAAGATTTGGCTAATGCGATTATGTTTTTGTGCTCGAGCCACGCAAATTACATCACTGGCGCTACTTTGAGTTCAGATGGTGGCATGGCAGCAGGTAGCCAAGTCGTTTACACAGATAAAAAGCAACCAAGCCTATAATGTCAGAAACTCCAGCTCAACCGAAATATAGTTGGCCAGAAGGAAAAAAATGTGCGTTTGTTTTCAGTGTGGATGTAGACATTGAAGGGCCGATGCTTTGGCGAATGCGTGGCAAAGAAGTCAAAGGCTTTGGTGAAATAGAACAACGTCGTTTTGGTGAGCGTGTGGGTTTACATCGACTTCTAGAGTTGCAAAAGGACTTTGGTATAAAGGCTAGTTATTACATTCCAGCGTACGAAGCGAAGACCTATCCTTGGATAGTACCAACGTTAGTAGAACAAG
>CALHRJ010000491.1 GCA_938038395.1 uncultured Deinococcales bacterium
TGTTTTTCATATATCCCAACTGTACGAAATCCAGACTTCTTACAAAGAGCAAGCGAGCCAGTATTCTCAGGAAATATACGAGATAAGACTTTAGCAAAACCAGCTTCTCTACAAGCAGGTAGAAAAGCTTGCAGCAATTGACTACCTACACCCCGTCCTTGAAAATCTTCATGGATATAAATTGAGAATTCAGCAATAGTTTGATAACACTCCCTAGCTCTGTAACTAGAAGCAGAAACCCAGCCAGCTACAACACCATCAACCTCTGCAACTAACAATGGATAGTTACCACGCTCAAACCAAAGCAAAATATCTTCTTCACCTCGTTCTTGTGTTTCAAAAGTTGCAATCCTACGTCGAATACCTTGATTGTAAATATCGGCTATAGCTGTTGCATCTATTTTATTTGCTGGACGAACCATCATAAACTCCTATACAAGTTTAGGTCTAAAAAAGTTTAGGTCTAAACTTGCTTAGACAGAAAGTTTTCAAGTGCCAAGTTAACAGGATTTGGTGCTTCTATCGGTGCTGCGTGACCTGCTCTAGGAATAACAAAAAGGTCACTGTTACCCAGCACATCATCTAAGCGTTCAGAGCATTCAACAGGATTAACTTGATCAAGCTCACCTGCAATGATCAGCGTAGGAATATTATTGCCTGTTAAACCATCCAAAATTGGTGTTTTAGAAAGATTGGCTTTACCAAACTTGAGTAACGATTTACGTTTGGTACTCGCAATCTGCTTCTGCCAAAAGTTCGCAGCTCTTTTCCGCTGAGGATCATTTAAAAAGTTATTGCTAAATTGCAATGCTAAAACTTTGTTCAAAACAGGACCGATACCAAAAAAGCGAGCTAAGCTAAGGGCTGAGTCAAATTGTCTAATGGTTTTAGGTTCTGTTGCTTCAGCAGACGCATTGATAACCGTGAGTGATTTAAGTTTATCTGGGGCTTGTAGTGCTAAACGCAGCCCAATTAACCCACCAATAGACATTCCCACAAAATGAACTGCTCCATCTGCTAATTCATTGATGACTGCAAGTGCGTCGCTAGTAAGTTCTTCAATACTGTAACCATCGTTGGGTACATCGCTTTGACCGTGACCACGTTGGTCGTAGACAATAACACGATAATTGCTCATGAGGTAATCAACTTGCGATAAAAACATTTCGTGGCTAAAAAGATAACCGTGTGAAAATACAATTGTATCAACGCCAGCCTCTTGGCTTTTTCCAAACTCTTCGTAGTACAAGTTAGCATTGTTATTATTAATAAATGGCATAGCACAGTTTAGCGCAAAATTTAGTCGCTATTGCAGCGTCAATTTGGAAAGTAAAAAACAAAAAAGCTTGTAAGGAGTCATTCCCTACAAGCTTATATACCTAATCCTCAAATCTTAAGATTCTTATGGCTGCGTCTTTAAGAACGAATACCTCTTAAGAACGAATACTCTGCGCAATCGCTTCAACAGCAGCAATGCCAACTACTAAGTGCATAATTTGCAGCACCCAATTTGTCAAGGTACTTTGTGCAGCACCCTGTGCACTAAAAAAGAAGAAGATAAAAAGGGCAATGGCAATAATTGTGAAAATAAGACTTGCACGACCTGTGCGTTGCAGCAAAAAGTAAAGTAACCCCGCACCAATACAAGGAATAATACTTAAAGCAATGACAAAAATTAGGCTTAAAGGCTCTGCTTCTGTTTGACCAGGGCGTAAAACTTGCATCAAACCGCCGTTGGCATTGTTGCCTACAAAAAACAAAATGGCGTTTATAACCGCAGCTACTACACCAAAAATTATAGCTTTGTTGAAAAAAGTTCCAAATCCTATGTTCATACTATCCTCTTTCCTTACCTTCTAATTTTTTCCCAAACTGTCGCACAACCCATTTAACAAACTGCCAAGCAGTCTGAATTTGCTATTGATCTAACGACAATACACACAGTTATATCATCTAAAATCTATCCAAGTTATCAGAATCAAAAAGTTCATGCTTCACAACTACTCAAAATGAAAGATGTCAAAACCACGTTTTTTAACTCTTTAGAAAAACCGCATATTTAGCATTATGAAGTCGTCAAAAGGTCATGTGACTAAATTAGTTTTAGGCCATCGTGTTAAAATTTAATCCCGAGAATAAGGATGGTGTAAGTATGCAAACTAAGTACATCTTTGTAACGGGTGGCGTGGTTTCCAGTTTAGGAAAAGGCGTTTCAACAGCGAGTATCGGTGTTTTATTACGTGCGCGTGGCTACCGTGTAACATCGGTTAAGATCGACCCCTATATCAACTTAGATGCTGGAACTATGCGTCCTTACGAGCATGGCGAAGTTTTTGTAACTGCAGATGGTGCAGAAACTGACCTTGACGTTGGTACTTATGAAAGATTTCTAGGTATTGATTTAGCAAGAAATAACAACATTACAACTGGGCGCATTTATAAAACAGTGATTGAAAAAGAGCGCCGTGGTGAATACCTTTCGCAAACTGTTCAGGTTATTCCACACATTACTGATGAAATTCAGGAGCGTATACGTGCAGCAGGTAAAGCTGTCAATGCTGAGATTGTGCTAGTTGAAGTTGGCGGTACTGTGGGTGATATTGAGTCTTTGCCATTTTTAGAGGCGATTCGTCAAATGCGCTTCAATGAAGGTAAGGAAAATACACTTTACTTACATGTGACATTGTTGCCTTACTTGAGTACCAGTGAAGAATTTAAAACGAAACCTACGCAACACTCCGTAGCTAATTTACGCAGTGTGGGTGTTCAGGCCGATGGTTTGATTGTTCGATCTGATACACCCATGCCTGAAGACATGTCCAAAAAGATTGCGCTTTTTACCAATGTAGAAGCGAGAGATGTTTTTAATGCCTACAATGCTGAGCATGTTTATGCAGTGCCTGAAATACTTGAGCAACAGGGCATGGGGCGATTTATAGAGAAAAAGTTAGAGCTCGAGCGCGTAACGCGGAACATAGCTACATGGCAAGAAGCTTTTAGCATCCTACAAAAACCAGACCGCACTGCGCGTATTGCTATTGTAGGTAAATATGTTGCTATGCCAGATGCCTACATAAGCTTGATGGAATCTTTAACCCATGCTGGCATCGCACATCGTTCTACCATTGATGTAACTTGGATCAACTCTGAAGACTGTGCTGAAGGCGATCTATCGCACTTAAAACAATATGATGGCATCCTCGTACCTGGTGGTTTTGGTCACCGAGGCATTGAAGGTAAAATCCGTGTGGCTGGCTATGCTCGTGAAAACAACATCCCGTACCTTGGCATCTGTCTAGGTATGCAAGTAGCCGTTATCGAGTTCGCAAGAAACATCGTAAAGCTGGAAAGTGCAAATTCAAGCGAGTTTGACGATTACACACCACACCCTGTTATTGGCCTTATGCCAGAACAGTTGGATGTTGAGGGTATGGGTGGAACCATGCGCTTAGGTGATTGGCCCATGCAAATCGAAAAAGGTACCAGACTCTTTGACCTATATCAACCAACAGGTCCAGACAATATTGTGACCGAGCGTCACCGTCATCGTTATGAAGTCAATCCAGCCTACGTAGAACAACTTCGTGAGCATGGTCTAACTATTTCTGGGGTAACACCTGGCATGGAAGGTCGTGGCAAAGGCTTGGTTGAGGCGATTGAAATTGCTGAGCATCCTTTCTTTGTAGCTGTGCAATCACACCCAGAATTTAAGTCTCGCCTTTCTAAGGCAAGTCCACCTTTTAAAGGCTTTGTACAAGCTGCTTTAGAACATCAAGCGCTCAACAAAAATCCGTTGGCGGCATTTGAGCAAGGTGTTGCAAACCAAAATGTTACAAACCAAGAACCTGTAAAAGCAGAAATTACAGAATTACCTAAAAAGGACATCATTTGAGTACTGGCACAACAGATACTAGCCCTGAAAATAACGGGGCTAGCTATACAATTCCCACACCGCTTATCATCGGTTTAACAGGTGGTACTGGTTCTGGGAAAACGACTGTTGCCAACAGCATCATAGCAACTGCTCAAGATGATATTGTCGTTTTGCCACAAGATATGTACTACAAAGACCAAAGTGATTTGCCCACTGAAGTACGTCGCATGACGAACTACGATCAACCTAATGCTTTTGATACTGATTTATTGGTTGAACATGTTGACGCACTTATAGCAGGTCAGGCGATAGAGCGTCCTGTTTATGATTTCTCGCAAGATAATCGCAGTAAAGAAACTGTGAGTATCTCGCCAAAAGCAGTCATCCTCATCGAAGGAATTTTAGTGCTACATAGTGAACGACTTCGTGAACGCATGGCATTAAAGGTTTTTGTAGATGCACCGCCAGACGAGCGCTTCATTCGCCGTTTGGAACGTGATGTTAGCGAGCGCAATCGTAGTCCTGAAAGTGTGATTAAGCAATACCGCAATACAGTGAAGCCTATGCATGATTTATTTATAGAACCAACCAAACAGCATGCAGATATTATTATGCCTATTGGTGGTAAGAACAAAGTTGCGCTACGAGTCATAACCTCATTTATCAAAGATGTTTTAGCTAGTAGCTAATATTCCAACCGTTTAAAAATGTACGCCTTATCCATAGGTACTGTTATAGAATATTGACAGTAC
>CALHRJ010000492.1 GCA_938038395.1 uncultured Deinococcales bacterium
AAAAGACAAAGGGTTAACCCTTAAAGAATTGGCAAGTGCATCAGGCTTATCTATATCCTTTCTCTCTCAAGTAGAACGAGATTTAGCATCGCCAACAGTCACTTCGATTTCGAGTATTGCAAAAGCGTTAGATGTGGCAACTTCCTATTTTTTTCCGCCACCATCACCAAAAAGCTTAATTGTAAGAAGTTATGAACGACAACCTTTTAATCTTACAGAGGGTAGTGAGGTATACGCCAAGCTTGGTAGTGATTTACCTGAAACACAACTAGCACCTATATTTGTTACTTATCCTCCCCGATATAAAAATACGAAGTGGCAGGCAAATCAAGAAGAGTTCATTTATGTTTTAAAGGGGCAGCTTATATTGATGATTGACGGTGAAGAGCATCGTTTAAATGGACATGACAGTATGCACTACTTTTCTGAATATCTGGAAAAGGTTGAAAATCCGCATACGACGCCTTGTCAGGCGATTTTAGTAAGAGGGCAGCTACTTTAAGTGTAAACAAAGCAAGGTTTTAGAAAACACTTAATCTTTTGGTTCTTTACAAAAGATATGAATCAATACTTCAATACTATAACGACTTTTCATTTGAGTTGTTTTAGACTAAAACTTACATAGGTTTTTCCCATGTCAATCTATACAACGATATACTTAAATCTCTAAAACATAATATAAAAAGCATTGGTTTCTGTACCACTTATATACCCCTTATCTTGTAAAAATTAAACGCTCATATAAACATATAGCAAGAAGTACCAATAAACCCTTCTAGGACAGTTATACTGGCACTTCACATAGACTTGAGTTGAGGTATCAAGACTTAATTTTCAAGCAACATGTCATCGGTTCGAGTCCGTTTAGCTCCACCACAGAAATACTGTCTAGGACGCACATTCTAAGCTTTATGTGCGTCTTATTTTTATTGGAAAATAATTTATACCCCTTATTATACCCCTTATCTTGCGAAAAACAGTCAATTTTCGAGCTATTATAGGGTGACTCCAAAATTCTAGAAAATGTGTTTTCTTCCGTCTAGGATAGGCTTTACGTTTATTTTAGGCAGTTGGTTTTATTCTTTACTAAAATTCATCCAAGCAGGTTGTCATCGAATTGATTTTGACAAGTTTACCTTATGCTCAGTATGTGTAGGCATGAGGTTAACAATCGCAAATGCAAAAAATACTCTAGTGCATACAATGCTTACATATAAACAATGTGATTCTTAAAAACAATTGTAGATGATAATAATAAGGATTTGCTTTACCTCTTCTTATGCTTTTAAAACACAATGATATCTATTTTTAGACCATAAAAAATCATTATTGTTTACACAGGTAACCGTCAATCATATTTATTTTTAGGCTAAAGATGATTATGTTCAATCTAAAAATGGGCAACCTAGTTTGGTGATAGGGCACTATATTGATCAGCTCGAGCTTATCGCTAACGATCTAGACGCACCACTCGATTACAGACTCCACCTCTCAAAAAGAACGAGAACGTCTATATTCTTGGTTTCAGGGACGGAATTATCAAACTACTTGTTTTGCCCAAAGTAGGTAACTTTGCCCTTGATTTACCAGATGCGCAAGTCTTGATTCAAGTCTCAGGTGCTTTTGGTTCACGCCAAGAAGAAGCACAACGCCTAGGTAGATTGTTACGACCAAAAGCCAGTGGAGAAACTGCTTATTTTTATAGTCTTGTAACTAGAGAAAGTAAAGAAGAAGACTTTGCACATCACAGACAGTTTTTTTGACGGAGCAGGGCTACCAGTACAAAATTATGGATGAAGCAAAATGGCTCGAGCCAACCCCTGCCGACCTCTCTCAACTTAATTAAGTGTACAGCTTTAATAATAAACAACCTACAGGGTATAATGCTCCCACTCAGGGAGTATTTTTTATGCCTAAAGCCACTACTAAATCAAAAATGGTCAAGCCAAAAAAACAAAAATACCAACTCGAACCCTTACCCGCAAAAGGGGAAGTCGTAGCCCACCAAAACTTAACTTTGGTAGAAGTTGCTGATCCAGCAGAGTTAAGTAGTTTTCTGGTTGATAAACGTTTAAAAGACTATATTCTGACTACGCTTTCACCAACCGAGGCTGTTGTTTTACCAGAACACAGCAAAGCCTTTATAGCTGCACTGCAAAAAGCAGGGCATACACCAAAAGTGAGTGAGCTTTAAATGTCTGGATTTCCAAAACAATTTGTTGAAAGACTTCTCGAAGAAGCAGGTGGTGACGAAGATGAATTATTGCATATTTTAGACATGATGGGCTTAAGCATGTCAGAAGCTGATGGCATGAATCTTGTTGGTTTAGATGATGATGACTATAACAACGATTTTGATGATGATGAATTTTACTACGATGAAAGTGGAAAGCCTCGGCTGCCAAAAGCAGAAATAGAAACCTTTATACAAGAGGTCAACAAAGACCAGTTAGTTAAAATTGCTAAACGCTTTGCGCCAGATACAAAGGCTGCCAATGTAGAACCGCTTAAAAAGTCTATTCAAAAAGCACTTAAAAGCTCCAAGGCTATTAAAGCCGTTATAGATAATTTAACCCCCCTCGAAGAAGAATTACTGATCGAGCTCAAACGTTGTGGTGGTGTGTACAATGGTTGGGGGCTTATCCTACACGCCTTGAGGCTTGGCTTTCAGCCAGAAAATCTAGGGGCGAATACAAGTCTCTATAGAGTTGATGCCGCGGAACACCCAGGTGTAAAATTTCTACGACCTTTAATTAGAGATTGTTTGCTGCTACCAATTTCAACCTACGCTTCATGGTTCAAGCGTTCTTTCTATGGGTCTGCCGAAAAGATTATAGACTTCGAAGATGATGTCATCTTAGCAGATGAACGCATTCTTTCTGCACTTCCTGACAAGGCAATACCCAAAGCTGTAGTTCCTAAGTTTTCTATATTAAAAGATATTGACAGTTCTGGCTTTAAGCAGGAAAACGCTTTAGCAGTCATCCTAAAACTAACAGAAGTTATCAAGCTTATTGAAGGTAGTGGTGGCTTACAAACCAATAAAGATGGGTCTATTAGCAAAAATGCTGTTAAGAAACTTATTAAAGTAGCGCCTTGGTTAGAAGATGAACTTGAAGCTTATGTTGAGCGCATCAAAAGCTTAGACTTTTTACAACTGAAAGACATAGATGGAAAATCTACTTTACAAGTAAATACTGATAGCTTTAAAAACTTTCAAAATATGCCTTTTGAACTAAGCTATAACTTGCTTCTTGATGGCTTTATTCGTAGTCAAGAGAAAAAATATGGCATGGCAAGTCAGCAATATGGTTTAGATGGTGTTGTTCACCCAATGTTTGCACGTCGAGCACTTCTAGATACTATCTGTACACTACCTGAAGAGGCTGTTGACTTAGACGCTGCTCTCAAGCTTATGTGGGAAACAAATCTGCGCTATGTTATGCGTGCGAAATTTAATCGATGGACCTACAGTAGTTCAAATAAAGGTGAAGAGCGTGTCTTACCAAAGTGGTTCCGCCATACTATCTTAGAAGAACTACACAACTATGGCTTAATTGCCATCAAAGAGACAGGCAAAATAAGTACAAAAAAAGCACAAGCTTCTAAAGGTCATTATCCTGATTTAGACAACACAAGATATGCAATTAAACTAACTAAGGCAAAAGACTGGTGGTACAAAGGGCGTGAATTCAACAGAGCAATTCATATTTCGCAACCCGAAGATGAAGCAGCCTATCAAAAGCTTGTTAAAAAACATTTAGGAGAGGAGCATATAAAAAGGGAAAAACCTAAAGCTCCCACTCAAAAATCTCTATTGGTACAAGCAAATTTTGATATTTTAGTTTATTTAGATATGCTTACGCCTGAAGCTATTGCTGCGCTTAACTGCGCTGATTGCACAAGGATTGACGCACAAACAGCCAACTACACCATTTCACGCTCGAGCGTTTACCGCGCACTAGAAATGGGTATGGAACTTGAAAACATCCTCCAACTCCTAAAAGACAACAGTCATGATCTACCCAACAATGTTGAAGTCAGCATCACCGAATGGGCGTCTCGCCGTGAGCGCTTGAGTATTACAGAAAAAGTAAACCTAATTGAATTCTTTGATTCAAAATCTCGAAACGCAGCACATAAAAAAATACAGGATTCACGTCTTGTTGCAGAACGTTTTTTGCTTGTTCCAGAAGAAAAAGAAGTTCACAAAGTAGCAACAACTTTCCATAATTATCGTGCTGAACCAAAACGTGTTATAGAATTCCAAAAAGACGGTAAGTTTACACTTAAAGGTGCAAGTGATTTAGCAGGGCGAGCTGTACTAGCCAATCTAGCAACTCAAGATAGCAAAGGTAAGTATGAACTCGATACTAAAGCAATTCAAGCAGGTAACTTTACAAAAGCTGCCCATGAAAGC
>CALHRJ010000493.1 GCA_938038395.1 uncultured Deinococcales bacterium
CATGATATTGGACGTAGTGGTTGGTGGCAACTAATAGGGTTGATTCCAATACTTGGCTGGTTAGTGCTACTTTACTTTTTTATTCAAGTAGGTGACACGGGTACAAATAGTTATGGCCCAAGTCCACTTAATCAAAGTCGTGAGGAAAATAACAGTTCTCAGAATGGTTCACCAGAACCTTATGTAGCACAACCACGACACAACCCAGCCTATAAATAGGATTTCATCTCAAACATAAAAAACAGGATTCTATGAATATTCATAGAATCCTGTTTAGTTTGTAACGTATCTATGTCTAATTAACTATGTTTAGCTAACTATGTTCTAGCTAACTATGTCTAAGCGGTCTTAGCGGATTAGTTAACCATCTTTGTACGACGATTTTGGAAGTCTTGAAGTACATACTGACCAATCGTATGAGGTGTTGTGAAATAGGCCTTCCCTTTGGTCATGTGACTAACACGCTGTACGAAAGAAATAAGCTCAGGGTCACGTGCAAGCATGAAGGTATTGATTTGAATGCCCTGACGACGACAGCTACCAACCTCACGCAAGGTCTCACCAAGAACCATTGGGTCTAAACCATAAGCATTTTTATAGATGCGTCCATTTGGCATAGTTATAGCCGAAGGCTTACCATCGGTAATCATAATGATTTGCTTCATGTCTTTGTTTTGACGTTTGAGCATTTTCTGTGCAAGGCGTAAACCTTCAGCAGTGTTGGTGTGGTACGGACCAACTTGTGCTGTAGCAAGTTGATTCAGTGGAATTTCCTCAGCAGAATTATGAAACAGTAAGAACTTAATGCTATCGCCACGAAATTGTGTTTGGATCATGTGGGCAAGTGCTAGTGCTACTTGTTTAGCAGGTGTAAAACGGTCTTCACCATACAGAATCATAGAGTGAGAGCAGTCGAGCATAACGACAGTTGCAGCAGATGAATTGTACTCAGCTTGCATAACTGCAAGGTCGCCATAATCTAGGTTGAAGCTACCGTCATCATTCATGCCACGCGCCGCTGCATTTTTAAAGGTTTGCGATACGTCTAAGTTCATAGTGTCACCAAATTCGTAAGGTTTAGATTCAGCAGTTGTTTCTACACCTGTGGTTTGAAATTTGGTTTCGTGTGCGCCGATGCTTGATTTACCTGCACCACCTAAAACATCTCGTAAAGTTCTGTAGCCTAAGAAATCAATAGCTTTATTGGTCAGTTCAAATTTTGCATCTCTTGGGGTGTTATTGCCTACGCCGCCTTGACCATTGGGGTCGTTGTTATCTTCACCACTTTGTGGTTTGAGGTAGCCTTCTTGTTCTAGACGTTGAGCAAGGTCGTTGACCATTTCACCAAGTTGAGAATCCATCCAATCGCCATTGTTCTCCATGGCATTCATGGCTTCTTCTACAGTTTGATCAGTTACAAGGTCATTGTTTATAAGTGCTTCAGCAATGCTGTCATACAGGTCTTGCATGCTTTGCTGAAAGTCTGGGTCGGGGTCCCAAGGGTTACGGTTAAAGCCAGACTCCATAAGCCTGTCTTTAATCATATTCATGAGATCGGCCATATCTAGGTCGTCTAGGGTTGCTTCGTATTTTGAATAGCGCCTACCTGCCATAGTTACTCCAATCTCCTATCTTTAGCTCTAAAAACACTTAATTCCAACGCTGTCTAGTTTGTTGTGCGCCCATATCTGGCTCAGCAGCACTATAGCCACGTTCTTCACTACGGGCAATCTGCTTTCTAGCATACAAACCTTCAAGCACAAATTCAGCAGCTACGGCTTGTTCTGCATTGTTACCATCTTTACTGAGGCTTTTTGCCGCATCTAACAACCCTGGTACAGCGTTCATGACGTCTGTTAAGTCTTCGGTCTTGAGGTTGTCAGGCACTTTGAGGCTGTTATCTTCTTCGAAGAATTCGATGATGGTTGCACTATCAATATCAAAGGCTTGACGGCTATAAACTTGACCAATTGCTCTACGGACGATGTCTTTTGCAATTGCTTCGCCACCTTTGAGTTCGCCCTCGTATTCGAGCTCGAGCTTACCCGTAATAGAAGCTAAAGAATTATATATATCGAGAACTCGAGCTATAGGCTCTTCACCCATAACAAAGCTGCGTTGTTCTGCACTACTGACAACATTTTCCATCAAACTAATTGGCAGGCGCTGCGAAACACCTGAGTGCTTATCTACTCTGGAATCTTCTCGAGCTTGAAAAGCTACTTCGTCAACAACTTCTGCAACGTAGTTTGGTACGCTAATCGTTTGACCTGCTTGGCGGTCTGTCCAAGCTTCTTGAGCCGTAATAGCCATACTTTCTTCAACAGTGTTTGGATAGTGAGTGCGCACTTCGCTACCGATACGATCTTTAAGCGGGGTAATGATTTTACCACGTGCTGTGTAGTCTTCTGGGTTGGCAGAAAAAACCAGCATGACATCCAGCGGTATACGCATAGGGTAGCCTTTAATTTGAACATCGCCTTCTTGCATGATGTTGAAGAGTGCTACTTGCACCTTGCCAGATAGGTCAGGTAGTTCGTTCATAGAAAAAACACAACGGTTAGCTCTAGGAAGGAGACCGTAGTGAATTGAGCGTTCATCACCAAGTTGAACACCGAGCTTTGCTGCTTTGATTGGGTCAACATCACCAATAATATCTGCAACAGTTACATCTGGTGTGGCAAGTTTTTCTACATAGCGAGCATCTTTTGGCAGCCATGCAATTTTGGTGTCATCGCCTTGTGCTGCGACAATATTTTTGCCCTCAGTGCTGATTGGCATAAACGGGTCATCGTTTAGTTCGCTATCTGCAATAACTGGAATTTCGTCATCTAGGAGTTCTGTCAGTTGACGCAAGATGCGTGTTTTTGCTTGTCCACGTAAGCCGAGCAAAATAAAGTTGTGCTTACTCAGAACAGCGTTAATAACTTGTGGGGTGACGGTTGTTTCGTAACCTACGATGCCAGGAAAAATAGTTTCTTTTGTTCTAAGTCTTTCTGTTAGGTTTGAGCGTAATTCATCCTTTACACTACGTCCAGCCTTGCTTTCCCACTCTGAGCCGCGTAGTTCACCTAATGTTTTTGCTTTAGACATTCGAATCCCCTTTAAGGAAGAAAAATTTTAGCACAAGACGTTACATTTAAAATCAGATTCCATATCTCAGATAGCATCTCAGATAAGATAGGCAGGAAAATGATCGTAACGTTCAATTGGCTTATGTTTTTTGCCTTTAGGTGACTAGGGTTGTACCAAATGACCTAAGACAAGCTTAATATTCTTAATGGTATCACGTTTTGCTTAAGCAATTCTGTAGGAGAGCTTCGATTGTGAAGGGCTATTTGATAGCTTTCAAAGGCTTTAGCGCTTTTTGGGCTCGAGCTGCTTAATGTATTCGAAAACGGTTTTGCATGGGGTGTGGCTTGCTGCTGTAGCTTTGAAGTCTTTTAGATTTTGTTTGATAGCTTGTGAGCTAAAGAGTGTGTCTAGGGCGTTGGTGACAAAAGAGGGCTGAGGCTCGAGCCCCAATCCAATCCCAGCTTGAACAATTCTTGCCTTGTGATCAAACTGGTCGTAGTCATGTGGCCACACAAGCATCGGCACACCTGCTTTAATGCAACTATAGGTGATGCCTGTGCCACCATGAATAATGGCTGCATCGTAGTTATCTAGGTACATGTCATAAGGTAAATATTCAAAAACCTTTAGGTTGCTATTTAGTTCTTGAGATGATGAATCAAATTGTTGTTCTGCTTTATCTTTTGTTTTACCCAACGAAAAGTGAAATTCGGTTTCTGGCATAGCCTTTGCAACATCATGTATAAAAACGACAGCTTTTTCTTTTGCCCAAGGCAAGTGTGTACCTAAACTAACCAGCACATGTTTTTTATCTTTGTTGAAGTTAGGCACTTTGTGTTCAAAAGGTGGTGACGCTGTAATGGGTCCAATAAATTCAAGTGCTGCTGGCCAATCACGTTTGAACTCAAATTTTTCTAGACCAAGCGCAAAAATCTTTTCTGGAGAATAGATGATTTCCTCACCATTTTCCCGATACAGTTTTGAGATATTCAAAGCTCGTAATTGTTTCCTATAATACCACCCAACACCTTGTTTAAATTTACGGATAACCTTTCTACCTATTGTATTGCGTAGTTGTAAAAGCTTAGTGCTGTCGTCTGCCCAACCACCTAAATAACTAGGGATGCCTTTTTGTGTTTCTAAAGCGCAAGGGGTTGCCAGGCTTGTCCACCAAGCTATCCCTAGTTCCTGTGCAAGTAAACCAGCAACGGGCAATATAGAATCTCCAATAACTAAGTCGGGTTTGTCTGTTTTCCATAAACTCTGTAATTCGGACCTTAAAGTAGCCATCAGCGATAAATTACCTTCAAATTGTTTGAGTAAATAAAAAGGATTGTTTTTGACTTGGTAGGGAGGGTCAGCAAGCTCCATGATTTTTTCTTCGTGTCCTGCGAGTAGAGTTATGCCAGTTAAACCAGATAGGCTAATTGCTTCTTGGGCTCGAGCCGTACTTAAGATGCTGATATTTTTGAATCCTTGTGCTTTAAGATAACGCCCTAATTCTAGTAAAGGAAAGAGGTGTCCAGCAAAAGGTGGGGAACAGAGGTGAATGTTGAGATCTTTATAGGACATGTTTAGATGGTTAAGCAAGAAGGAACTATAGTAGTTCTGCAAGTTTAGGTTTTAGCGTTTGGTTTACAAGTTCAAAAACAGGTTGTTTTTCTAAATAACCCAAGTGCCCTAAGTTGGGAATAGTTAAATCTACATTTTGGAAAAACGCTTTTGAAATGAAGTCGTTTGAACCTTGGATAAGGGTGTGATTAACATCAGGTAGGCTTTTTGCGACAGGTCCATACACGAAAAGGTGTAAGAGCTTTTTGTTGATATTTGGTGTTAGTGCATGATTGAGGATTTCTAAACCGCAACTACCAACTAGCAAGATTAGATGATTTGTAGAGGCTGCGAGTTGACTTAGATGTTGGGTAGCAGCAGTTTTATAGATTTGGGAAGAGGCTTGGAAATATTGTTTGATATTGAATAGGCTATTTGTGATGATATTTGTTTCAACACCTAAATTAGGATTTGAACTTTGTTGTGTGTTGTTAGGCTTGTTGATATAAGGAAAGTTCAGATATATTTTCCATGCTCCAGGGCATTCTAGACGACGTAGAAAAGTTTTCTGAATGGGGCTGAGTTGACAACAGTTTGGGTTGCTAAGGCCTGTAAGGAAAGCAATCTTGACAGGGGTAAAGGGGTGGGCTCGAGCCTCCTCAAATACAATCACTTTGTTACATCCTGAATATAACTAAACTTACCATCGGCTTCTAAACGAATATGTCGTGAACGCCAAACGATACGTTTATGAACTAAAGCATGAAGCATGTGCAAGGGTTGAAGTAGTTCTGCTAAAAGCGATAGGGCCACTGAGAAAGAAGGTGGTTCTTGAAGAAAGTGTTTATGTAAATAGCGCAAAGTGAAGTGCCTTAAAATAGAAAAAACCAATAAGTATAGGATAACTAAGGCTAGACTACCAAAAGCTAAATTAGCTAATGATGTTATCAAAGCAGATATAGATAAGATAACTATAGTCCATAGCAGTAGCGCAGGTAAACCTAGCATCAAACTGACAAGTATCGTGGTGCTTGTTCTTTGGTGGCTGATTTGTGTTTGTGCAAAGAGAAACCAGCGGTGCATAAGTTGGATGTAGTGTTTGAGGTCTTTAACGCTAGTTTGTACGGCGTGGGTTGTTGGTGTTTGGATAATCTTGCCACCGTTATCTTGAACTAGACAGGCCATTGCGAAGTCGTCGCTCAATTGCTTCCAGATGGATTTGAAGGCACTGAGCTGCTCGAGCTCATCTTTTCGCATGATATAAAACATGCCATTGATACTTAAGGGCTCCATAAAATTCAATAAAGGCAAGTAAGTCACGATGCTATTGTTATTTACAAAGTGCGATACCAGCCTACTCCAAAGACTCGTACCACTGAGGTAATAAGGTAAGCCTGTAACAATCGTGGTGGCCTTTGAATTCTCTAGGCTATAGAGAGCTTGAACTAAACTTTGTTTGGATAGCATGGTGTCGTCATCTAAGATAGCAATATTAGGTGTTTGAATATGTTCTAAGGCAAGTTGTAATTTAAAGGCTTTTGGATTTAGATCTTCAGGTACTTTAGGACAGAAAACAACTTGGATGTTTGAATAAACGTTTTGCAATTTAGATGCGATTCTCTGCGCCTCAGAATCATCGTCATCAATCAGCCATAAAAACGATACTTGAGGAGCATCCTTAAATTCATGCATGCACCGTAAATTATGTTCTAGGCTTTCTTCAAGTAAAGGATCACCACTAAGAATGGGTTGTACTATAGTTACTCTCTTAACAGTTACTGCCTCAACTACTGTTGCATGTTTGGGTAGTGCAAAGTTTGATTTATAACGCAGGCTTAAAAAGGCTTTTGCAAGAAGTAAAGCTAGATATAAGATGATTGAAGTTACCAGTAAATTGAGAATCATCAATACATACCTAAAATCATAATCTGCTGGCTTGCTGTAACCGTCTTGCCTTTTCAAAGTAAGGGCTCATGCCCTGCTGTTGTAGTGCGTGAAAGCTTTGACGGTCATTGGAATGTGGAAAGTCTGTATTTGGAATTGGTTTATTCAGGAACTGACAGAGTGGTTCCCAACCATCTTTGATGTTGTAGAGCAAAAGGTTGTTTGCTAGAACAGTGTTTTGAACCTTTTGATTGTAATCTAAATACTTTTGAATTGCGTAAGCTTTATTTTTAAACTTACCATCAAAGGCGAGTTGCCAATAGTTAAATGCTAATTTAAAAACACGCATAAGATGTTGTAGATAGCTTGAAAAAGGTAAACGAAGCACAAGACTTAGGAGTTGCCAAGGTTTTTGGAAGTTCACTCTGTTTGTGGTTGAGCGAACACTGTCGTACCAACTTTCTGGGTCACGCACGGTGAGGATCACCTTTGCATCGGGGTAGTTAGTTAAGATTTTTTGGTAACAAAGGTTGGCAGGGTAATCAACGGTTGCTTGATAGCCATCAAAGAGAGCATTCCAATCCACAGGATTACCACTGTATAGTGCTTCCCAGTGTTGTATGTGTTCGGGGTGCTCGAGCAGTTCAGACATATGGTAACAACGACCAAAGCCTAATTCTTCTAAAGCGAGTTTGAGAGAATGTGTGCCTGTGCGTCCGTGCCCAGCGCCAATGACCTTAATTGACATTTTTAGAGTTTAATATCAATTTTGAAAAATAATGTAATGAATTACCTTATCTAATCAATGACGATATGTAATGAAAGAGGTTGTGCCAAGCGAACTTTATAACAAGCCAGTCGGAATACCTAAACAGTCTATGGATACAGACTTTAAGTTGAGTACATTAATGCAAGCTGCAATACAAGGGTAATTATACTAAGACCTGTTATACTATAAGTTATGGGACAACTCAGTACACACGTTTTAGACACTATGCATGGCAATCCTGCCAATGGCATGGACTTACGCCTTTTTCGAATTGAAAAGGGTGGCGCCAATCAGCTTGCCAAGGTAACAACTAATGAAGAGGGACGTACTGAAGGTCCACTATTAGAAGGTGAAGCATTCATCGCTGGTATTTATGAAATACGGTTTTATGTAGGTAATTACTTTGCAGACATGGGCGTAGAACTACCACAGCCAAACTTTCTAGGTGAGGTGAGCATCCGTTTTGGTATTGCTTCGCCAGAAGAAGACTTTCATGTGCCCTTTTTAGTATCGCCTTGGTCATATAGCACTTATCGGGGGAGCTAGTTGAGTTCAAGCTAATTTAGCTCGAGCTTTAGGGTGGAGATGGCTCAGTTTTTTTATAACTTTTGCTTTCCAGATAATGAAGCGGGTTTGAAAAATTCTGGTTTTAAGAATTCTGGTTTTAAAAATCCTGGTTTTAAGAATTACGGCTTCTATTACCTGAGCCATCAGGATGGTCGTATCTATAGCCATACTGAATTTAATACACCAGACGGCATTTACCGCAATATTTTCAATCTTAAAATTAAAGAAAGCACTGTCATTGCTTACAAGCACAATGACGGCCCTTGGGTAGATGTTCAGGAAAATCATTTTCCAACATCTGCCTATCCTTTGTTATTGCCAAAAGTTGGTAATGAGCCTTTGCGCTATTTATGCATATCCGAAGATACAGGTGAACTTATTGGTGAAGCTGTGTTAACACGTCAAGTGAATGACGAAGCTATTGATATTGTTGAAACTGTGCAACATAAAGTGATGCGCCGTTTTACTATGACGATAGAAGCAAAGACGAAAGAAGCAGAATCGCATCCAGAACTACCTAGTTATTTACCAAAAAGCATTGACTGGGGTGGGGCTAAGTCATTTTTATGTAGAGATGAAGCTGAGGCTGTTCAGGGAACAAGCTTTAAAATTGATTCAAGCATTTTACAAAAAAAGTGACAAAAACTTCCATAACAAACTGTATTTATGATATTTCCTAATGCTTCAGGTCGTTCATTTGACGACTTGGTAAGGTACTAAGGACTAGAATCAAATAAGTGGAGATGATTGACAGCAATTCAAATGTACAGCAATTCAAAGGGTTTTGAGTTTGCTGAGGTTTGAGATTACAGATAATACACATAGATAGATGCTAGTTTAGAGTTTATCTGTTTTTGTAGTTTTGATTTTTACCTCAAAAGGATGCCTATAAATGATGCCTACACATACCACTAATCCATTTCGACTTAAGTTACCTTTACGCTTTTTGGCAATTTTAGTGTTGCTGCTTGCTACTTTGAGTGTGTTTGCTACAGCTCGAGCGCAACTCGCAAGTGACATGGTGACCACCGAAGAAGGGCGCGAAGAAGTATTTGAAGCCCTCGTAGATTTATTCAAAGACAATTATTGGGATGAAGATTTTCTAGATTGGGATGAGTGGGCGGACGACTTTCGTGATAGAGCTTTAAGGGCTAAAGACCGTGATGCTTTTGAACGTATATTAACGCGCATGGTGAACGAGCTAGATGATGAACACTCAAATTTTATAGGCTATGTGCCAGATGTCGGCAATTCATTTGTGGCACCTGAACCCCCATCTAGAGTGGGTATAGGTATCGAATACGATTATTTTGATAAAAAAGGTATTGTCATCAGTCGAGTTTTGCCAACCACGCCAGCAGAAGTAGCAGGACTACGCCGTGGTGATGTAGTTATCAATATTAATGGTGAAGATATTACTGATGTGAGCCGAGGCAAAGCAACAGGCTTAGTGCGTGATAGTAGTCAAGACGAAGAAGTTAAGGTTAAAGTGCTGCGTCAAAATGAGCAGTTAGATATTGTGATAGAACCCGGCCCAATTCGTTTTGGTGAGGTTAGAGACTTAGCTCGAGCCTACATGATTGAGAAGGAAATTGGCTATATCTATATTCCTACCTTCAACGAGACAGGCGTAGGTCAACGTGTACATAACCTTATTGGTGAACTACAAGAACAAGGTGCAACCTCACTGATTATGGATTTGCGAGATAACCCTGGTGGCATCTTAAGTGAACTTGGTTTGGTGCTAGGTATATTCACCCAAGGTAAATGGGCGCAAGCCATTAGCCGTAGCGAACTAGCATGGATAAGTCGCTATGAAATCCTAGAAACACAACTTGGCGAAGGTGAGCGTTTACTACGTGGTAGACAGTATCTAGAAACACCAGAAGGTGAAACGATTAATGTTGCGACAGTCCAAAACCCTGTTGAATTTAACGGTCCAGTTTCAATTCTTGTGACTCAACAAAATAGTAGCGCAGGCGAAATTGCACCCCTAGTATTGAAAGATTTAAAGGGTGCTACAGTGATTGGCGAAATCACCAATGGCAATGTTGAAAGTATTCGTGGATTCGATTTACCAGATGGTAGCGTCGTACTAATTGCGATGGCGAATATGGAAAGCAGCACAGGCGGAAGCTTCAATAAAGGTGTTATGCCAGATACCTTTGCAACTGCGAGTATTGAAGATTTAGCTAGAGGCTATGACGAACCAGTAGCGGAAGCGCTTAAAGCTTTACAAGAATTACCATTTACACCAAGAAAATTTTTCTAAGTATTCACAAGTATAGAATCTGAAATTCTAATCCCTCTAGCTCAATGCTAGAGGGTTTTTTTTATGGAGTTTAGTTCCAAGCAAGGCTGCTTCTAATTTGCCAGTAATCAGGACTGTCTTCTGAAAATTGCTGTAATTCTTCAAGATGTTTAGAGCTGAGTTCTAGGTGTAATGCTAGTAGGTTTGAGTGTAAATGTTCGGGTGTTGCTGCGCCACTAAGAACACTATCGACCCAAGGTTGATTGATGATGAACGCCAAGGCGAGTGCATCAACTGTTGTATTGAGTGAATTTGCCAGTTGGCTTAGTTCTTGCTGCTTATCTCTACTGTTTTGACCTCTTGGGGTTAGGCGACCGTTGGCTACGCCTTCTTTTATGATGATAAAGAGACCTGCTTCGGAGGCTTGTTGCAGGATATTGGCTGTTGCGGTTTCGAAGATGTTGAAGGTGGCTTGGATGGAATCGAAAATCAGGCTGGAATTGTGGGTTAGCTCGAGCGCCTTCGCAACCGTCTCTGATTGCCCCGTCCCACTTGTAGACAAACCAATCTTCATACCTTGATCCTTATAATCTGCAAGTTGCGCTAAGACTTCATCATTTTCTAAAACTCCAGAATCTAAAGTTGCTGAATGAATCTGATATAGATTTAAATAATCTTCTAATTCTTCATGACTTTCTTGCCACTGCCGTTGCAAAACACTAAGACTATGTTCTTTAACCTCGTGTTTGTCAGCCTGAATGTGCCAATCAGCCGTATAGGTGTAACCCCACTTTGAGGAAATTAACAAATTATCTGTAGGAATCTGCCGTTCTTTCAACCAATCTCCTAAAAATGCCTCACCTTTGCCATAAGAACGAGCTGTATCGAAGTGCCTAACGCCTGCTTTGTAGGCATTGTCTAGCACCACAAAGCTTTGCTGCCTCATTTTATCAACATCATAGTCATGACCAAGATCATCACCATGACCAAGATTTATATAGCCAGGACGACCTAATGCTGCAAGCCCAAGCCCTATGGGGCACGTTGTTTTGAGTGTTTTTGTCATTGTATATAGTTTAGCATCCTGCGAGACAGTACAACTATGAGCGTCTAGCAATCTTTGAAGATGAGTAAAGAGTGCCATATCCTAAGCATTCTAATCACTTTATAGATAACACTAAATTATAAGATCGTAGTATGGGCGCAGTGGGAGTAAGGTTAGGTAACAATGACAAGTTTTGGGAAGAGAATAATGGCGCTAGTAGTGGGTCTACTAGCAACAGTTTTACTATCGGCCTGTAGTGTTGAGTTGCAATTACCTACAGTAGAAACACCAAGTTTACAACAATATACGATTAGTGGATTGCCTCAGTTAAATAACACAAACTATGCTGCAAGTTTAACAGTTGATGATGCTCTAGAATTTTCAATCAATGGCAAAGTTGTGCAAACCTTTGTCAGTGACAATAATCAACAAATTCCACCTTTTACTTTTGCTGCCTATCCAGATGATGAAATTATGATACGTGCAAAAAATATCTATGCATGGACAGGCTGCGGCATCGGAGATGTTTACTTACTAACATCAAGCAAATCATATAAGCTTTCCGAAGCCCAAAGCGCTTTGATTTGCTCGGGCAATGAGATATTCTATAAAACCGAATACAAACTCCCTAGCAACTAAGTTTTTCCGTAGGGTGCGTTCCACGCACCGCCTTTTATAGAAGCTAAAATAAATCAGTATAGACTTAACTAGTTTCGTAGGGTGGGCTATGCCCACCAAACTTTTATTCGAAATAAATGAACAAAATAATACAATCATACTGATTAAAAAAGTCGTAAATCAGCATAAAAAACCCCTCTGCATATTTTATAGATGCAGAGGGTTTTGCTTTTGTTAGAATCTAAAACTTAACGAACTTCACTACCACTAGCAATATCTTTATCCAATGCAGACACCGCTAAATTACCATCAGCATCTTCCGCAGCCATAATCATGCCCTGTGAGAGAATACCACGAAGCTTGACTGGTTTAAGGTTGGCAACAATAATAACTTTCTTACCAACTAAGTCCTCAGCGTCGTACCACTCACGTATGCCAGAAACAATTGTGCGCTCTTCATCTGCAAGCTTCACGCTTAAGACTAAAAGCTTGTCTGCCTTTGGATGGTTTTCACACGCAACGATTTCTGCAACTCTAAATTCTAGTTTTGCAAAATCATCAATTGTAACTTCGTCTTTATGTACGATGCCAGTAACTTCTTCTGTTTCAGCACTTACTGCTTCGCCTGTTGCTATTGCTGTAGTTTCATCACTCATGTTTGTATCTCCAGTTGCTACATCTGCTTCTACAGATGCACGTAGTTCGTCCATATCAATTCTTGGGAAGAGAGGCGTGCCAGCCTGTGTTTTGGTTCCAGCATAGCTAAGTCCCCAATTACCAGCACCTTCGATTGTGTAGTTATCGCCTAAACCAAGCTGCGCTAAAAGCTCTAGTGATTTATCTGGAATAACTGGTGATAGTGCAATCGCAGCGCAGCGTAGTGCTTCTACACAGTTGTAAAGGACTGTTCCAAGACGCTCTTTTTTGGATTCATCTTTTGCAAGCTCCCAAGGCTTAGTTTCTGCAATATACCTGTTAGACAGGCGTACCGATTCCATGATTCGCTCAATACCACGATCAAACTGTAGCTTTTCGAAAAATACATCTATATCTGCAGGAAGTGCTTTGAAGGATGTTAGTAGTTCGTTATCTGCTTCGGTAGGTTCAGCACTTTCAGGTACAACACTATCGAAATACTTGTTGAGCATACCAAGAGTACGGTTGAGTAAGTTACCTAAGTCATTTGCAAGGTCAGCATTGACACGCTCAGCCAGACCCAATTCACCAAATGTAGAATCTAGACCAAAGCTCATATCTTTAAGTAAATAATAACGAAATGCATCATTCCCATACTTATCTTTTAGATCAAGTGGTCTAACTACATTGCCTTTGGATTTGCTCATCTTACCTGTATCGGTTTGCCAATAGCCGTGAACATTTAAGTGTTTGTAAATGGGTAAGCCTGCACTTTTCAGCATGGTTGGCCAAAATACACCGTGTGGCTTGAGAATATCTTTTGCAATAAAGTGATTAACCGCAGGCCAATATCTTTCGGTGGTGCCTTGGCTTTCTAGTGCAGAGTAATAATTGATAAGCGCATCAAACCAAACGTAAGTTACGTGGTTATCATCCCAAGGAAGTGGAATGCCCCAAGGCACTCTATCTTTTGGGCGGCTGATAGATAAGTCACCAATTGGTTCACGCAAGATGCCAAGCACTTCGTTGCGGTAACGTTCAGGGCGTATGAAGTCAGGATTATCCTCGATGTATTCAATCAACCAAGGGCGGTACTTTTCCATGCGAAAGAAATAGTTCTCTTCGCTGCGGTATTCGGGAACAGTATCGTGGTCTTTACACTTACCATCGACCAGTTCTTTTTCAGTTAGGTAGCGTTCACAACCTATGCAATACAGTCCACCATATTCACCAAAAATGATGTCGCCTTTGTCGTAAACTGTTTGCAAAATCTCATTCACAGTTTTCTTGTGGCGCTCTTCGGTTGTGCGGATAAATTCATCGTAGCGAATGCCAAGATCATCCCAAGTGCTCCGGAATTTACTTGAAATTTGATCTGTGTAAGCTTGTGGGCTTATACCCGCAGCATCGGCTGCTTTTTGAATCTTTTCGCCGTGTTCATCGGTTCCTGTTAGGAAAAAAGTATCATCACCTTTTAACCTGTGATAGCGAGTCACCACGTCCACCAAGATGGTGGTATATGCATGACCGATGTGTGGTTCGGCATTTACATAAAAAATGGGGGTTGTTGCGTAAAACGTTTTGTCACTCATTAAAAAAACCTCTATATCTTTGTCTATCTAGTTTGACCTATGGTATTGCTTTGCAAAAGGGCGAAAACTGCTTAAATTCACTATAAAACTTTGGTAAAACTCTGGTAAAACCCCTGCAAATAGGCAATAAAAAAGGACGCTTGTTAAACAACAGCGCCCTGTAACGAATTAGGTTAAGTACCTACTCGGGAACAGGGATATGGCGCATCATTCGTGCGAATTGTTGGATGTACTGCGTCTTCAACATAGTTTGAGTATAAGGAGATGGTATACGAATGTCAATATTTGGGCAGTATGAATGTACAAATTTACTAATGTTTATTCGGCGATATCGTTGGCTCGAGCCTCACTAATCACGCTAAAAAAAGCATCTACAACATAATCTGGAAATTGCCTACCTCTTAGCTTTTCTAGCTCAGCAACAGCTATTTCATGCGATAAGCCTTTGCGGTAAGGACGATCTGTTGTCATTGCATCATAGGTATCTACAACACCAATAATATATGACTCAGTATGTATCTCATCACCTTTTAAACCA
The DNA here is from genome assembly GCA_938038395.1 of uncultured Deinococcales bacterium. Taxonomy (GTDB): domain Bacteria; phylum Deinococcota; class Deinococci; order Deinococcales; family Trueperaceae; genus CALGZD01. Next base: position 14,527 of record CALHRJ010000493.1, read on the forward strand.
AAGGGATAGCCTGAACCATCCATTCTTTCATGGTGCTGCTCAATAATTGTTGTGGCGCATGTACTTGAAGTCTTGACGAAAAGGCCAACTGAAGTTTCTTCAAGCAGGATCTCTTTACCCCAAGTGGGGTGTTGCTTGATAATGTCCCATTCTTTCTCTGTCAAGCTACCCTCTTTTTGTAATATTTCTAGAGGCACTTTTAACTTGCCTAAATCGTGGAAAAAACCTGCACAACTTAAGTTTCTTAGTTTTTCAGGTGAGGACTGAAGTTTTTTACCAGTTTTCACTGCTAAGTATTCAATTCGTGAACAATGGTCTGATGTATAGCCATCTTTGATCTCGATCTCTTCTGCTTTTTTTATATATTCTTCATGCCAATCAAGTAGCACACTATTTTCTGTGAAAGTTATTAGTACTAATACTGTATTATTTTCAATAGCTTGATGGCTAGTAATAAGATTGTCACCTGAGATTTCATGATACTCACTGGTATCAAAGATTTGAGAGCTTTTTTGTGTATCGAACTTTATACTGCCAGACGCAATATATTCATAAAAAATACTGTTATTAGTATCACGTTCTAGATAAACAGATTCGTTTTTAGGAATGGATGAAATCTCAATCTCAACACTACCACGTGAGAAAATCTGATGACTATCTATGATTGATCTAATAGATACACGCTTACCTTCCGATTCGTTTTTTGGAAGGCCAATAGGCATATTAAACGTCAAGAGAGTAAACTCTTCAAGAACTTTAAGCTGCACGACTGAGTCTAAATCTTCTGTTACTAGTATTGAGCCTAAAGAAATCTGAGCTAAACTATCTTCAGAAGTGAGGATTGCAGTTCCTGAAATAGGAATAAAGACCTCATTGATGCCAGATATTGTCGAAGGGTAGATAGCTCGTTTACTTTCGGCATTAATAGTAACTTCTGATATATTCGCAAATTCTGTTTCAAATAGAATTTGAGTTTTACAATTTTCAGTTATATTTTGAGACAAATATACCTCAGATGTACTTTTTTGGATATTGGCATCAAGTGTTTTTTGCTCTGAAAATTGTGACATAGATTAGGACTTTTCAAAAAAGGTAGACTTAACGACTATTTGGCATTATCTTTTATATAATTATACGTTAAAGATATCAAAAAATCCTGAATTTAAATTTCTGATTTCATAACCACTTAGGTCCAAAAACATCTTCTGTGAAACAATTATGTTTTAATA
>CALHRJ010000494.1 GCA_938038395.1 uncultured Deinococcales bacterium
TATGGACCAGGCTCAGATGATGATGAAGCTAACCTTCAAGCATCCCTAGCAGTGCATAAAGCAAATTTAGCGACTTGTGTTCCAGAAGGTGGCGAGATTGCATCAGGTGCTGTTGATCTCTTTTTAGCTGGAAAAGTACGACGTTTAGGTGAAGATAGTTTTGTGGGTGTTCATTCTTGGGCAGATGGTAGTGGAACTGAAGGTGGTGATTTAGCAAGAAGTCACCCTGACCATAAGCTGTTTCTAGACTATTACGCAGCAATTGGTATTCCTGAAGATTTTTACTGGTTTACCTTGGGTGCTGCTCCATCAAGTGGCATACATAATATGACGGAAGCTGAACGAGTGCAGTATAGGATAGAAACTCCCTAATTACCTTTAGAGAGCAATTTGCTTAAGTCTGAGGTCTTTTTTAGTATAGCTACTAAAGACTGATTTTAGGGGATAAAACCACTTTTCAGGGATAGGTAAGTAATTTTATGTCTTTAGTAGCTTAAGAGATTTTTAACTGGAAGAGAATCCTTCGTAAAGAATTCAAGTGAAAGCTATTTATTATGGCAAACAAAGATGTACCTTCTAAAAAGAATATTGAATCCATCGAACACTATAACTATGCTAGTTCTGATAGTGATTTTCTTATTGAAGCTAATTCTGAGTTAGCACATTTAAATGGCAAACTAGATCATGCCTGTATAGATATTTTTGAACGCTTGGTAAAGGTTGCTGAATATCGTGATGACAATACAGGTAAGCATCCTGAGCGGGTAGGTGTCTTGTCAGCCCGTATTGCAGTTCGCTTAGGAATGCCTAATGATTTTATTGAAGACATTTTTAAAGCTGCTCAACTACATGATTTAGGTAAAATAGCTATTCCAGATACTATCTTACTCAAACAAAGTCGTTTAACCGTAGATGAGCATAAGAAGATGCAAAGTCATTGTGAAGTAGGGGCAGATTTACTTTCAGGAAGTGAATTTCCACTTTTGCAAATGGCACAGAGCATTGCAATAGCTCACCACGAAAAGCTTGATGGGAGTGGCTATCCTAACAGTCTCATAGGAGCAGATATACCAATGGCAGCCAAGATTGTAGCTGTAGCAGATATATATGATGCGCTTTGCAACAGGCGACCTTATAAAGAAGCTTGGGAAGAAAAAGAAGCGATAGAACTTTTAGTCTCTAAAAGAGATATTCATTTCGACACGAATGTTATAGATGCGTTTCTGAATGTTCTAAACTACTAAATAAATTAGCAAAGAAGACTATAACCATAAGAGAAATACAAAAATACTGCCTATATCAGTAGTTCAACATAAGGTTAAACCATTAATCCTAAAGTAATAAGTGACGCTATTATGATAATGCAGTTACTATTTTGTTAACTCTGTAAAGTTAGGCTTTTAGAACAGAAGTCAAGTGTCTTGATAATCTAAGTTGCTTTTAACAAGACTGAAATTCTAGAGGTTGAATCTTATGCTCGGTTTAAAACACACGACTGTAAAACTTGTTCCACATAGCTACAAATGGCACTATTTTTTTCAAGAAGAAGTCATCAAGATTCGTCGTGCTTTAGATAGTCGAACTTTACATATTGAACATGTTGGTAGTACTGCCTTACCAGATATTGCTGCGAAGCCAGTTCTTGATATGTTTATTCCTTGTGAAGATTTATCAGTCACTAATGACTATGGTGAGGCCTTAGCAACATTAGGTTATGAACTTGTAACAGATGGCGAGGCTTATAAACTTTTTATTAAGGGAGATGAAGAAGCTCGTACACACCACTTAACCTTTACATCTCCTAAAGGTAGCTACTGGAATGAGACGATAAAGTTTCGTGATTATTTACTTAATAGTCCTCAAGTTGCTAAAGAATATGAAACAGAAAAAGTAAAGCTAGCTGCACAATATTCTACTAGTCGTCGTAACTATAGTATGAACAAGGCCAGATACATCAGAAATATCTTGCGTGAAATCGATAAAAAAGCTTTCGAAACGAGTCGGGCTTCGTCCGCAAAATCTGATTATAATAATGAGTCAATAGCAGTTAACCTCAGTGATATCCAAGATTTCTTTGGGTGTGAACAAGCACCTCTTTTTACAGCATCAGGATATGAAATTTTAGATAATAGTTTGTTGGGGGATAAGTAATAAATAGTCTCTATAATATATCTCAGTTTTAATAACAAGTTTTGTTAAAGCTCTTTTTTATAAAAACAACCTCTTAAACCGTTGCGTCAAAATGGCAGAGGTTGTTTTTTGGCGGTTTTTACCAACACTATAGTTTAATTCAACCAACAAAGATAAAAGCGACTAGCAATTTGGCTAGTCGCTTATTTTAATAGAGAATAGTTTTATATATTAGTGGTTTACCAATAAAAGTTCCCAAAATCTATGTCATCAAAAATCTCATCTTCAAATATTTCGATGAAGTAGTACCAATCCCATTCATCATAGAAGTCATCGTAGAAATCATCATAAGGCTCATCAATAATTGGGTCTGGTGTTGGTTGAGTTACTGGTTGAGGTTGTGGCGTTGGTTGAGGTTGTGGAGTCGGTTGTGGAGTCGGTTGAGGTTGTGGAGTTGGTTGAGTTTGCGGCGTTGTTACAGGGTTAGGCGTGGGTTGTGGCGTAGATATACCAGTAGCGATTGACTTTATCCAAGGTAAGTAAGTTGATGTTTGTGCATAAACACCTGGATGTGTTTCTAAAGCACAGCCTTCGCCAAAACTTACGATTCCGACATGATTCCATACACCGCCACTTTTAATAACCAGTGGACCACCGCTATCGCCTTGACAAGAATCTTTACCACCTTGTTTTGGTGCTGCACATATCCATGCGTCATTATAGGCTTTACCGTTTTTATTATAGGCTGCTGTACATTCGGCGTCGCTACGTACAGGTACATCTACTTCGTGAAGTTGTAGTGGGAAGTCTTCGCCAGTAGTTGAGCGATTGCCCCAGCCCATGACTCTAGCGATAGCGCCTGTGTTTTGGATGGCTGTATTACTTACTAGGTTTAGTGGGGTTTTGGTTGAGGCTCGAGCTAGCTCGAGCACGGCTACATCAGCAAGCAAGACGTTACCTTCATCTCGATAATTAGGATTACTATGAATCTTAGTAACCTGAATACGTTCACCACTAGATTCATTTCTAAGATCGGTTGCCCCAATTAATACATCGACGCCACTAGCAGTTTCTTCTTCTATACAATGGGCTGCTGTAAGTACAAAGCGTGGAGCGATAAGTGCGCCACCACAAAAATGACCATCTTTTGCTGTATTGCCTCTAGAAATTAGACCTGTCATCCATGGGTAGGGAGTTTTGCTAACAACACCGTTGATGACCTGAGGGGTGAGGCTCGAGCGCCCTTTATTTCCCAGCTGATTATTCTGTATCAATGCTTCAGAACTTGCCCATTTTTCTGGTAATACCTGTCTGATATTGTAGCTACCTGGTGCTAAATCAGAAAAGCTATAATCTCCTGCTGCATTGGTTAATGCTTTTTTCTCACCAGCATCAAGTTTGCTGTTATTGTTGCTATCAATATAAACAATCCAGTTTGCTAAACCTTTTTCTTTAGCATCTCGTGTAGCGTCTTTGTTTTGGTCATGCCAAACGTTGCCACTGACAACAGCTTTTTTGGTTTCAGTAACCTGTGGACTCGATGGTTCTGGGGTGGCTTGTGGTGTTGGCGTAGGACTTTGACCACAGCTACTTAGTAAGATTCCTAGTGCGACTAATGTACTTCCGATGGATAAGATACTTCTTTTCATGGCTTTACTCCTTATGGGTTATTTACTAAAGTTAGTTTAGGAGTTTATCGGCGGTGTAACATCTGCTGACCGAGGTAGATTGAACTAGTACTTTTGGGTTAGAAGGGTTTAGACGGGAAGGGGTACAG
>CALHRJ010000495.1 GCA_938038395.1 uncultured Deinococcales bacterium
AGTCCGACAGCAGCAAGTGCAGCAACAACGCCACCAGCAGTACCATCATTTGAAGCAACAACTGCGTCAACGTTGTTGTCGTTTGCAGTTAGGATTTGCTCCATGTTGCGCTGAGCATTCTCTGGCAACCAGCCGTCAGTGTATTGTTCACCAACAATATTGATTGCACCAGAATCGATAGCATCTTGAAGAATCTCTAGTTGTCCACCATGTAAGAAGTCTGCATTCGGATCGGCAGCACTACCTTTGATGAATACATAATTACCTTCTGGCTGAACTTTGAAAACTTCAGCAGCTTGTATGCGACCTACTTCGACATTGTCAAAGGTTAGGTAGAAAACGCCAGGCACTTCGATAAGACGGTCATAACCGACAACAGGAATACCTTCTGCTTCAGCCATTGCGATTGCTGGACCAATTGCACCAGAATCTTGCGCAAGGATGATAAGTGCGTCTGCACCACGAGAGATTAAACTCTCAACATCAGAAATCTGTTTTTCAGGTGAGCTTTGTGCGTCGGCACTGATATAGGTGCCGCCCATAGCCTCAATCTGGCCTTTCATAGCAGCTTCGTCCGTTTTCCAACGTTCTTCTTGGAAATTTGACCAGCTTACACCGATGGTTTGTGCAAAGCACATACTGATCAGGGTCAGTACAGCTAAGCTTAATGCAAGTTTTCTCATGAATTCTTTCCTCCACAAAAGTAACACTAGTTCATTCAAACTTATGAGATAGATGCACTTAGATGTGGCATTCGCATGTTTGGATTAGTCATGTCTGTGAAGTACTTACACACAGTTTAGCGTGTGATATTGGAGGTCATTTTAAGAACTAGCTTTAAACAAATGGCGACACCCAAATACTTACAAATTTGATTTTTTTGACCTGCGAACTAATTCGGAGTATACTGAAAGCATTCGAAGCCTGTCAAGTCTTTTGACTACAAAGTTTTAAAACAACATTTTTTTGTCAGAACTAGTTGGGGCGAATTATATAGATTAATTTACACCAAAAGGTATTTGATAGGCTTTAGATATAGTATACAAAGATAGATTATTTTTATGACTAAAAAACATTCTCTTACTACGACTATTATTTATTTTAAATTTATTCCTTTTGTGTCTAAAACCCTTACACTATCAGGTTTTTTAGGCAATGGGGTGCAACAGCATTTAAGGAAGTACAATGACTAATATGCTTCATCGACCTGTTAATGACCAATTGAGTTTACAGGATATTCGTCAGAAAAATGCAGCTCGAATTTTTCATGCTTTGAGGGTATCGCCTGAGATTTCACAGCGTGAATTGGTCGATCAAACAAGTATTGACCAAGCAACTGTTTCGGTAATTATTAATGCCTTGGTGGATAATAATATTGTTGCTCGAAAAAAAGAGACCAGCCAAGGCAAAGTCGGTAGACCCCGCACGGCGCTTAGCATTTCTAAAGAAACCTCAATTTTGATGGGTGCGAGTATTGAACCTCATGCAATTAGTTTAGTAGCCACATATATGGACGGTGAACTGATTGATCGGGTAACACTTGATACAGCAAATGATATGAAGCCAACCATAGAACGTGTTTACTCAGCAGCTAAGGATATTGCGAAGAATGCAGGCTTTAGTACTAAGCAAATTCTGGGTATAGGCATTGGTTGTCCTGTTGTCTTTGACGTAGAGACTCAACAAGTTTGGTCTTCGCGGCATATTGATTGGCCTAAGGTGAATATTAGTACTTTAACCAAACAATTTGATGTTCCTTTTCTCTTTGATAATGATGCTAATACTGGGGCATTGGCTGAAAAGTACTTTGGTAATTGTCAAAATATCGATAACTTTTTGTTTGTTGGTGGGCCTTGGGGCATAGGTGGGGCGCTTTTTATTGATGGTCAACCTTATAAGGGTAGCTCTGGTTATGGTGGCGAGATTGGTCACATGACAGTTGTTGCTAGAGGTCGTGAATGTGGTTGTGGTAAACGTGGCTGTCTTGAGGCCTATGCATCTGAAAAGTCTATACTTGCAAGGCTTGCTGAACGTGGAACTGAACTTGATGATATTCACGAAGTTGCGTTGTTAGCCAAACATGGTCATCAATTTGCAAATCATATTTTGTATGAAGCTGGGGATTATTTAGGCTTGGCACTGAGTAATGTTACGAACTTCTTTAATCCTGAGTGCATTGTGCTGGGCAGTGAAATGATGCGCCTTGCGCCTTTGATCAGAGATCAGATGCAACATAGTTTGAGAGAGAATACTATGGAAGGGCTCGAGCCCAACATTATCCTTTCATCGCTGGGTCAGCACTCTATAGCCATGGGAGGCGCAGCCCATGTTCTAGAATCTTTCTTAAATCAACCTACAGGTTTAATTAGGTACTTGAGCTAAGCCTATATGCCTTTTCTGTATTTCCAGTTTTTTCGCAGTTCAATTAAATACATTTGCTGTCTCGTAGTAGCACAAATTTTGTGCTTTAGCCTTGCTCAAGACGCTGTAGTCATCCCCAAATTCATAGAAGAAACAGAAGTTTCAGGTTTGACGCATGTCTATACTGGCACCGAAGATTTTATCGTTGGTGGAGGTGTGACTGTCTTTGATTGCAATGATGATGGTTTCCCCGAAGTCTTTTTAGCAGGGGGAGAAGCGAAAGCAAGTTTGTTTTTGAATAAGAGTTATCTCTCTGATAGTTTGACGTTTGAGGTAATTTCAGATTTCCCAATGATTGACCGTGTTACAGGTGCTTACGTTTTAGATATTGATAGTGATACATACAAAGACTTGATAATTTTACGTTTTGGACGAAATATTGTATTAAAAGGCTTAGGCAATTGTAAATTTGAAGAAGCCAATGCTTTGTGGAACATTGATGGTGGTAATGAATGGACGACTTCATTCTCAGCAGCTTGGTTAGGTCAAGATACATTGCCTACATTAATATTTGGAAATTACATAGATAGAACTGCTGATAGTCCATTTGGAAATTGTAGTCCCAATTTTGTGATTAGACCTGATACTGATTCCTATTATTCAACACCTGAAGCTTTGAACCCAAGCTATTGCCCACTATCAATTCTTTTTTCAGATTGGAACCGTTCAGGAATCCCTTCACTTCGCCTTAGTAATGACCGCCAATATTATTTAACAAATCAAAAACGTGGTGGAGCAGAGCAGCTTTGGAAAGTTAACGAAGCTGGTGAGTTTAAAGCCTATAGTCAATTAGATGGTTGGCAAAAGCTACAGATATTTGGCATGGGCATTGCGAGTGCAGATATTACTAATGACGGTTATCTAGAATACTTTTTAACTAATATGGCAGATAATAAATTGCGAAGTTTAGAAAGTACTGAGACTTTAAAACCTAGTTATGGCGATAGTGCTTATAACCGTGGCATGAATGCACATAGACCTTTTATTGGAGATCAGACTTTACCATCAACAGGTTGGCATGCTGAATTTGGCGATGTTAATAACGATGGTTTACATGACCTGTTTATAGCTAAGGGGA
>CALHRJ010000496.1 GCA_938038395.1 uncultured Deinococcales bacterium
TGGTTTTTTACGAGAAGATGGACGCAGTACCGAACACACCTCGCTTACTGAAATTGTTAGACATGCCAGCTATATTGCTGAGCGTATTGGTATAGAACACGTCGCACTTGGCTCTGACTTTGATGGCGCAACCATGCCACACGACTTAGGTGATGTGAATGGCTTGATTAAGTTACTTGAAGCATTTGCTGAGGCTGGTTTTGATACAGAAAGTATAGAAAAGATTGCTTACAAAAACTGGCTACGAGTATTAGAGCAGACTTGGTAAATCTATTGGCACTAATATCCACTGTACTGATAAATAATTTAACCTATGGCAAATGTTGTTATGCCTTTACCAATAAATAGCTAAGTTTTCTAGCTGCAGGAACCTTTTTTATAATAACTCTACAGTGCAAAAAAAGCAAACATAATGAGCCACAGGGTGCGTCCCAGTCAAGGTTGATGTTTTTTACACAAATAGAAGTTTTTTTGCTTTTTAAAAAACTTCCAAGATGCGTCCCTGTGAACTGGAATAATCTCATGATTAGCTTAGATATTTGTTCAACCTTTGGCAGGACGCACCCTGAGCCACAAAAAAGGATGCCTTTTCAGGCATCCTTCAAACAGCTCTTTCAACTGCTTTTTGTCTATAGTATTCTGCTTAGCTAAATTCTAACTAGGCAATTATTTTGCTCTGTACCTTAATTACTACCCTTTCAGGCAGCTTGCTCTGTCACCAAAGCTTTTGAGAACTTCTCATAAGAAGTAGTCATCTGCTTAGCACGGAGTGACCAATCATAGTTATCTACTGCAATCTTTCTTAGTAGGTGTGTGTCTACCATCTCGCGGTTTGAAAGCACTTCGCTTACTTTACGTGAAATCGCAGGAACTCTGTCGGCTGCATCAATTGGCAAACGAATGTTATCGGTTAGTTCTTCGCCTAAATAAGGCTCGAGCTCATCAACACCATCTTTAAATCCACTGAAGTACGACACCATCGGTACAACACCATTTGCTAGAGATTCCATCAAGACCAACGGATAAGCTTCTGGCACTACAGATGGGAAGACTGCAACATCTGCACATGGGAAGACGCAACGCAACTGATCATGGTTAAATCTACCAAGGAAATGGACGTGCTTACGCAAGCTTTTACCTTGTTCAAACAACTGATCAACATGACCTGGACCTGTTAAGTAATGCAAGACATCCTGCCAAGGGCCGTTCATATCGCTACGGTCAAGCTCTTGACCTTTGCGTGCAAGTTCAAACAATAAACTACTGTTTGCTGTTGCAATTGCATAAACCAAGCCTTCAAGCACTTCGCGGTAAGCACCAGAACCAACAATCACCAAGTGTGTATCTGGTTCTTTGTTTAAAATAGCGGGTAACGCTGCAATAACACTCTGCAAACCTTTACCATAAGTCAATGCACCTACAAAAAGCATGATGTTCTTATCCCAAGGGATGTCAGCAAGCTTTGTTATTAGGTCAGCATCTGGCAAGCTGTGGTTATAGGCCTCCCAGTAACCTCTGGTTGGCTGGACACCTTCGAGCTCGAGCCTGCCATACAGTGCTTCAGTTAAGGATGATGTTTTTCCACCCTGAGGTGCACCAGCAAGTTCATTGACTAATTGATCAATTGATGCTTGTCTGTCTTCTTTAGCGACTGGATTAAATAGTGCAGTATCAACACCCACACCAACAATGTCAGTTTTCTCTAAAATCAGGTTCTTATAGCGTGAGTATAAACCTGTAATACGATCACGTACTTCGTGATTACCAATAATAAGACCTTGTGCGTTGACGAGGGGATCAATCGCTAAACGGTGGTAACGGTCATCCTCTTTGACCGTATATTCTACTGAACTGCCATGTGGGTAGATTACAAATGGTGTGCCTGTAGCCTTACATGCTTCATTAGCAATGATTGGCTGATAAACCAAATGGTTGGCATGCAAAATATCTAGTCTATGTTCAGTCAAGATATTCTTTAGCACTGCAACACTTAGCTCATGATAGGCTTTGCGTTCTTCTTCACTCAGATTGACAAAGGACTTTACGTTGCCCTCCCTTTGCTTATCTGTGAGATAGACAGGACGAACCTGTGCATTTGGCATCTGATGTAAGGTACATGTACCTTCAACAGATTCCTTCTCAAAAAGAAGAGTTGGCGTACCATCTACTCCCCACGAATAGGCATGACTTATAAAACCGATTTCTTCGGGACGAGACTCACGACAGATAACATGTACATCGTGGCCTTCAGCTTTGAGTGCTTTCGCTAAATAGCGAGTGTACTCATTGCTACCCGAACCTGTTAGTTCAAATCCATGAAATAATCCTATACGCATAACAGTTGTTAGTATGACGCTAAGTTCATAACTTTAAGTATCGTAAAGGTTACTGCATCGTTAGCACATTTGATAAAGCTTAGATTAAGCATTAACTCTTGGATATTGCGTAAGTGAAGAAAAGTAAAAAAATGAGTGATAGCCCTTAAAAATAAGAGAATTTTTCTGAGAATCTAAAGAGCTGTCTCTAAAAACATGAAAAACTAAAGAAACCCTAAAGACTTCATCTCTTGTTTAGAAAAAGGATTTAGCAATAAATCTTGTATTCTTTAATGAAAGAGCCCTTATCTTTTGACTCGTTGTTTAAACCTAATTGTTTAAACCTAGTTGTCTAAACCTACATGTATACAGTTCCAAACAAAAATAGTTTTACCGGGATTGCAGATACCTGGCAAAACCAAGTTTGATCTCGCTTTCACAATTCAATCAAGAACATATCTACACATAATCCAAATGTAAATTGCTACTCTTAGCTTGATACTTGTTTCACCTAAATACCACGGCAAAATTATGTATGACTACTTTGAATCTATAATAATGTCGACTATTTAGTTCTGTAGAGGTTTAGAACCTAATCACTGATTTAGCACACTGTACTTATATCACTAAAGCTTCTACTGGGACTACAAATAAAGGGTTTATGCTGAAACAATTGATACTATAGGTAAATTACGAAATGTGAAAAAAGCTATCTGTCACACACATTGTAGGAAGTTAATCTGTTGCCCAATATTAGGTGATTATTCCTAAAAACAGCCTCTATGCATGTCAGAATAGTTTAATGTCCAAATCTAAATTACTTTCAGATTAGCAAAGAAGGTGGTTTTTCATCGTCTGTGATGCAGAAACTAGGTTTCGTGACTCACCGAATATTCATAGGTGTTCAAATACACTTGTCATAAGTACCATTATTTTTGTAACTAACTTTTACTCTTTCCACAAAATCTGAGTTAAACTAAAGCTATGTCAATAGATTCACCCCTCAAACTTTATAAAGATGTTGTTCGCGATAATTGGATAGACTACAACGGGCATTTAAACGATGGCTACTATGCGGTTTCCTTTGGAATTGCAGTTGAAGACTTTTTAAAGCACGTTAACTTGCATACTGATTATCTAGCGGAGACAAATTGTACAATTTATACCGTTGAAGCGCATATAAGTTATTTAAGAGAGTTAAAAGCTGGTACAGCTATTGAAGTTCATTGCCAAGTCATTGGAATCGATGAAAAACGTATCCATCTGTACCAAGAAATGTTCAATGCAGAAGAAGGCTATCTAGCTGCAACTTATGAGGGAATGTTCTTACACATTAATCAAAACATTTTAAAAGCCACACCTATGCCAAAAGATAGACAAGCAACACTAGCAGCTATTTTGGCAGAACATGTTAAGCTAGGTATTCCTGAAAGAGCGGGTAGAGCAATTGGACTCAAAAAATCGTCATGAATATTACTCGACTGTATTTAGTTTATAATGGACTTACACTTTCAGACTTCATGTAGCTAAACTAATGTTTTGAGTTTCAGCCAAAGAATAGAAACACAGAATAATAACCTATGTTTAACAAATATATATCAGTAAACATGATGATTTTTCAGATTCTAAATCCGCCCTCTAGTCGAGTTTGTACTCAGTATCATTTTTTAAACTACTTATGAAAAACGCCCTACTACAAGAATTTAATATGTCGCGATGGTTAGACTTACTAGGTGACAGTACGGCCGATATAACATGGAAAGACATCATGTTCGAGCGTCTCTGTTGGAATGAGTCAGCTGAAGATATACGTTTAGCTGATTGGGAAAACAAGCTTGGAATGAAAGCGATTTTTAGACATTATGATATCGCTACTGCTGATATCTACATGCAAACGAGCCAAGCCCATACCCCCACTTTAAAAAAAGAATTAGACAAGCTAATCAAACAAAACAAAAACTTTATTATTAAACCAAGTCATCTGTGTGGTAGTACCAGCGTTTATCAGTATCAAAATAATAATTTTAGTACAGTTGAGGCATTTAATCCTGTTAGTCCTAGTTACGAAGAGTCAGAACAAAAAGCAACAACTGTACCTACACCAATACAAGCGATAACAGCAGAAACTGTAATTGATAAAGTTATGCAAGCTACAAAAAGTAAATGTGAACCTCGTGAAGCGTGGGCACTTCGCAATTCCCGCCCAGGCATATTGATTGAAGAACTTCTTTGCTTTGATCTAGATGTTCGTGTAATGACTGTTTGGGGTAAATTTCAGGGTATTCGGATTATGGGTGAAGAGAAGATTTGGATTGATCAAGACGGCAATCTACTAAATGATACGGAAACCGCTGAGGCTACTATGACTTGGCTCGAGCCTTATCTACCCTCAATCAAAGCTACCAGCGAACGAATCGCCCAAAATACTGACATGTTAAGAGTAGACTTTTTTGTAAGTAAAAATGGCGATATAAAAGTAAATGAACTTTGCAC